>JAHHTG010000037.1 GCA_020024765.1 Thomasclavelia sp.
AACAATTGAAAATGAAATGAAAGTTCCTCGTAACAATCGCCGTAAGTATGAGAAGATTACATTAAGACAGGT
Organism: Thomasclavelia sp.; assembly: GCA_020024765.1. GTDB lineage: Bacteria > Bacillota_I > Bacilli_A > Erysipelotrichales > Erysipelotrichaceae > JAHHTG01. The sequence continues at coordinate 73 of JAHHTG010000037.1, forward strand.
ATTGAGATTAATTCAGCAGTTTCTAAAGAACTATTAACAAGTGTCTTTATGACTACTACACCACTACATGATGGTGCTGTTATCATTCAAGGTGACCGTATTGCTTGTGCTAGTGCATATTTCCCACCAACGAATGCTGATTTACCAAGCCGTTATGGTGCTCGTCATCGTGCTGCTTTAGGCATTAGCGAAGTTACAGATGCTCTTACAATTGTTGTCAGTGAAGAAACGAGTGCGATTTCTATCGCTGAAAAAGGTAAGATTTTTGCAGTAGATGAAAAGCAATTAAAAGATTATTTACGTCGCGTTATTTGTAATGATGAAATTGAAATTCGTGATAACACCAAACAACGTTCAAGTTTATTCTTAACTGATGAACCAGAAATGGTTATTGATAAAGATGAACAAGATAATGAACATCTATTCCCTTCGATTTTCAAGCCAAAACCAAAGAAGAAAAAGAAAGCTAAGAAGGTCAAGGATGTTCCAGATGAAGCAACAATTGAAAATGAAATGAAAGTTCCTCGTAACAATCGCCGTAAGTATGAGAAGCAACATCAAGAAAAAGAAGAACCAGTAATTAGTGAAACAGATGTAATTGAAATCACTGATAATATTACTGATGCAAAAGAAACTGGAGGTAACGAAAATGCTCAATAAACATCGCCATCCCGAAGATTCTAGTTCAAAAGTTGAAGTTGCTAAGAAGATTGCTGATCAAAGTAGTCGCATGAGCAATGCCTATGGCAATATCGAAGAAAACGTCTTTCGCGTGTTCCGTTGGTGTTCTTCGTTGATTGATAAGGTTCTTTTCTCACCGAAATATTTAAGTATTGTTTCGTTGATTATTGCGATTTTCCTATATTTCTCAGTCAACTACAATAGTGAAAATTCTATTTTATCAAAGCCACTTTCTTCGGCTAAGACTTTGTCCAATGTTCAAGTAAGTGCTCGATACAATTCCGAATCATTTGAAATTAGTGGTTTACCACAAAGTTGTGAAGTTGTTATTACTGGTGATGCTGCTAACGTTAATAATGCTGCTACCAAGAGTGGTTATTGCCAAGTTGATCTTGAAGGTTATACCGAAGGAACTCACTCTGTTAAGTTGAAGGCGACAGGTTATGGTAACAATGTTCAAACAATCGTGTCTCCGAGCGATACTTTAATTACTTTAAAACGTAAGACAACGGGCCAATTTGAAATTAGTTATGACTATATCAATGTTGATAAAATGGATAATCGTTACGTCTTAGGTGCACCGGAATTCTTAGAAGGTTCAAAAGTTAATATCCGTGCTTCACAAGATACATTAAATTCTATTGCTCTAGTTAAGGCTTTAATCAATGTCGAAGGTGCAAGCCAAGATTTCGAAACAAATGCTCAACTGGTTGCATATGATAAACAAGGTAATGCTGTACAAGCGGAGATTGTTCCAAATGTCGTTAAAGTTAAGGTACCGGTATCATCTCCACACAAGACTGTACCAATCGTCTTAAACATTGTTGGTGATGTTCCTAATAACATGGCAATTGAAACAATTACAATGGACCGACAAACTGTTACAGTTTATGCATCTGAAAAGATTTTAGGTAGTCTTGAAGCTGTGAATGTTGACTTTGATGCATCAACATTAACTCGTGATACAAAGATTGCAGCACCAATTAAATTGCCAGATGGTGTTACAAGTAGTGATATTGCAATGGTTAACTTAGATATTAAGCTTGGTGAATCAAGTAAGAAAGTCATCAAGGATGTTAATATCAATTATCGAAACAACAATAATAACTATTCAGCAATTATTGAAAATAACCAAACTAAAGTTGATGTCGAAATTATTGGTACTGATACAAATATCGAAAATATCAGTGCTACCGATTTATTTGTTTATATTGATTTAGCAGGTTTAGAACCTGGCACGTATGATTTACCATTGAATATTGAAAAGAGTTCAAGTAATTCATTTGTTAAATTTAATTTGAAACAGTTAACACTTAACATCACACTAGAAAGTAGCGATGCCGAGCGTAATGCGGATTCAAAAGGAGAAACTGATTAAAATGGGAAGATATTTTGGAACTGATGGCATCCGCGGGGTTGCCAATGAAGGCTTGACACCCGAAATTGCCTTTAAAGTTGGGGCATATCTAGCAAGCTATTTCCGTGCTGAAGGGCATACTAAAATTGTAATTGGTAAAGATACACGTCTATCTTCATCTTTACTTGAAAGTGCTTTAGTTACAGGAATTAGTGCTTATGGTGGTGATGCCTATATGTTAGGTTATACTAGTACACCTTGTCTTGCTTATAATGCCATGCACAATGATTTTAAGTGCGGTATTATGATTAGCGCTAGTCATAATCCTTATTACGATAATGGTATCAAGGTTTTTGCAACAAATGGCTTAAAACTTGATGCATCTATTGAAGCTAAGATTGAAGATTATATCGATGGTAAAGTTACATTAACGCCAGTTACACACGCTCATATTGGACGCATCTATAACTATAATGAAGGTGTTGATAATTATTGCAATTGGATCGAATCATTATATGATATCGATTTAAGTGGTTTGAAAATTGCTTTAGATTTAGCAAATGGTTCAAATTGTTTTACTGCTGAACGTGTTATGCGTGCCAAAGGTGCTAATTTAACCATCATCAATAATCAACCTAATGGTTTAAACATCAATACAAATTGTGGATCAACTCATTTAGGTATGTTGATTGATTTAATGAAAGAGGGCAAGAACGATATTGGTTTCGCATTTGATGGCGATGCTGATCGCGTTTTAATCGTTAATAAACGTGGTGAAGTTGTTGATGGTGATGCTATTATGTATATTTTAGCTAAATATTTACGTAAGCAAGGTTTATTAAAAGATGACATGGTAGTGACAACTGTTATGTCGAATATTGGTTTATACAAAGCTTTTGATGCGAATGATATCAACTATGAACAAGTTGCTGTTGGTGATAAGAACGTCGTAGAATCAATGTCGCGTAATGGATATAACTTAGGCGGTGAACAATCAGGCCACATCATTAATAGTAATCATTGTTTATTTGGTGATGGTTTAAAAACGGCTTTAAATGTTTTAGAAGTTATCGTCAATGAAAAGAAAGACTTGGATGAATTGAGTGCAGGATTAAGTATCTATCCACAATTATTAGTTAATGAAACTGTTAAAGATAAGAAGATTGTCCTAAACGATGCTGAAATCAAAACAAAGATTGATGAAATCGCCAAAGAACTTGGGGAAGATGGTCGTATCTTAGTTCGCCCAAGTGGAACTGAACCATTAATTAGAGTTATGGTTGAAGCGAAGACTGAAGACATCTGTCATGATTTGGTATATCAAGTAATTGATTTAATCAAAGCCAAGGGCTATAGCAAATAAGTTATCAAATGGTAGGTTATATCCTACCATTTTTTATGTTACTATTGTCTAGTAGGAGGAGTGTGCTTATGAGAAAAATAATTAATGTCGTTGAAGATGAAAAAGACTTAAACGAACTTGTCAAACGATACCTTGAACGTGATGGATATTATGTCAATTCCTATTTAACATTTGATGATGCATATGCACATTTGGACGAACCTTGTGACTTATGGATTCTTGATATCATGTTGGATGATAATAATGGATTTAATTCAGATAAATCAGGCTTCGACTTAATGGATGAAGTTAAGGAAAGAAATCGTGAAACACCTGTCATTTTTATGAGTGCTCGAGATAAAGATTTCGATCGTATTATCGGTTTGGAAAAAGGTAGTGATGACTATATTACTAAGCCTTTCTCACCAAAAGAATTAGTTCTAAGAGTTAATAATATTATTAAACGTGTTTATAAAGATGATGAAAAGATTAAAGTAGATGGTTATGAAATCGATGAAGCTCAACGTATTGTCTACGAAAACAATGTACCCATTACTTTAACAACAAAAGAGTTTGATTTATTGATGCTATTTGTAAAGAATCGAGGTACTGCCTTTGAGCGTGAACAAATCCTTTTAAAGGTTTGGGGTCAAAGTTTCTATGGTAGTGACCGTGTGGTCGATGATACATTAAGACGTTTAAGAGGAAAGATGCCGAAGATTAATATTCAAACAATTTATGGCTTTGGTTATCGTCTCGGTTAATGAAAAGACTTAGAATTTGGAAAAACAGCTTAACGCTACTGCAACAGTTTTTATCGATTTTATTTTTTGTTGTAATAATCTTTGGGATTTTCTTCTTCACTTTGCTGCCACGTAATATTGATGCTTTCGTTAATCAACAAATGTATTCGCATATTCACAGAGCACAAGAAGGTTATCTTCAAGGAACAATGTATGATACATATCAGAAATACCACAGTGATGATAATGTATATCATTTTATCTATTCCAAGACCTCGAAACGTTATTTAAATGAAATTGAACCCAATACTTTTATTGAAACAGCTTTAAATAATATCAATCCCAATATTGTTGGTGAAACATATGATGGTCACTTTTATATTGATAATGATAATGTCGTTTATTCCATTCAAAACTTTGATGAAGACTATGCTCTGGTTTCAATTGTAACCAGAGATTATCGTAGTTCATTCAAGACAGCTTTAGTTGAAAGCACAGTCAATACAACTTTATTAATGGTTGTTGGATTATTTATTTTCTTAATGTTGTGGGTAGTGTCAATTATTCGTCCATTAAATAGTATTCGTAATTATATTGAAAAATTACGAAAGGGCGATAAAGCTACGTTGAATATTGATCGTAAAGATGAAATAGGCGAGTTAGCAGAAGCGCTTGTCCAAATGAATGATGAACTTTCTAAACAACAACATATCCGTGAAGAAATGATTCAAAATATTTCACATGACTTAAAGACACCAATCGCAACAATTAAATCTTATAGTGAATCGATTAAGGATGGTGTTTATCCTTACGATACATTAGAAAAATCAGTCGACGTCATTATCGAACATGCTGATCGTTTAGAAAAAAAGGTTTATAGTTTAATCACTTTCAATAAGATGGGTTATCTTGTTGATGATTTAGAACCTGGTGATAATCTTGAAATGATCCCAATTATTAATAGTGTTGTCAATTCTTTGAATGCTTTAAAAGGCGAGATTGAAATTAATATGGATTTACAAGATGTTTCGTTTCATGGTGAAAAAGAACCATGGCGAATCGTTGTTGAAAATCTTGTGGAAAATGCTTTGCGCTATGCCAAAACAGAAGTTGACATTACATTATCTGAAGATGGTTTAACTGTTTATAATGATGGTGAATTAATGGATAATGATCGAATTGAGAAACTCTTTAAACCTTATGAAAAAGGAACAAGAGGTCGTTTTGGTTTAGGATTATCAATTGTTAAAAGAGTTACAGAAACTTATGGTTATTTGGTTGTCGGAGAGAATATGTCCAACGGAGTTATATTTAGAGTCATTAAGCCTAAAACTAATAAGAAGTTTTTAAAACTCCCTCAACCAACGATTACCAATCGGGATAGTCAAGACTAAATAAATTAGTTATAATTATAAAGATATAAAAATGGTTATAGATTATTAGGAGGATATGAGATGTCTACACCACATAATGAAGCACATTTTGGCGAAATTGCCAAAACAGTATTAATGCCCGGCGATCCACTTCGCGCTAAGTTTATTGCCGAAACATTTTTAGAAAACCCAGTTCAATTTAACCAAGTACGTAATATGTATGGTTATACCGGTACTTATAAAGGCAAGAAAGTATCTGTTATGGGTTCTGGTATGGGTATGCCAAGTATTGGAATTTATTCATACGAATTATATAAAGAATACGGTGTTGAAAATATTATCCGTATTGGTAGTGCGGGTGGATACACAGAAGATGCACATGTTTATGATGTTATCCTAGCTTCTTCAGCATATAGTGAATCAACATTTGCTAAAGTTTTAAATAACTATGATGAAGATGTGATGATGCCAAGTGAAGAACTAAATGGTCGCTTACGTGAAGCTGCTAAAACTTTAAATATTCCTTTAAAAGAAGGACGTATTCACTCATGTGACGTTTTCTATCGTCTTGGTGGTATTGGTTACGTTGATGCTTTGGTTAATGAAAAAGAATGTGTTGCGGTTGAAATGGAAAGCTTTGCTTTATTCGCTAATGCTCGTGCATTAGGCAAGAAAGCTGCCTGCCTAGTAACTATTTCGGATTCATTTGTTTTAAGTGAAGCCACAACTGCTGAAGAACGTCAAACAAGTTTCACAAACATGATGAAGATTGCTCTTGAAGCCGTTGAAGATTAGCATAGCTAATCTTTTTTAAAAAGGAATTTTATGAAGAAAAAGAAACAAATTATTTATAAAATATTTATATTGTGCATTGTCTTTATGATGATGGCAATGAGTATTTTGAGCGTGGCAATGCCCACATTAAGAGGTTAATATGAAAAAAATAATTGTCTTAGCCGTTGTTCTATTGATGGCTACAGGTTGTGGCCAAAAGTCTGCTTTAGAAGAATTAGGCTATGAAAAAGAAGAAATCACTTTAATTGAGAGTTTAGGTGAAGATGCAGTCAAACTCGTTGAGGGTTTTGAATATAATCCAGAAATTGTTGATATTATTAATGCTGAAGGTTTCTTAAAAGATTCATTAGGCGAATATCTTGCTATGGATTCATCTTTATCAGTTGAAGATCGCATCATGATTGTTAATAAAGGTTATTTTTATGATCATTACGATCAAACGATTTTAGATTTCATGAAGACTCCATTTTATATTCATAGTCGTTTAGGTCGCTATTTAGATTTTTATGAAAAAGAAGGTTTAGATTATCGTGATACAGTTGAACATGTCAATTGTGATCGTGATTTAGTGCCTTATGAAGATTGGAAAGAGGCTGATTTAAGTGATAACTATTTAATGCTTAGCAATAAGTACAATTCATTAGGCGAATATGTGCCTGAGGATTTAGTAGATATCGAAGAACGCTATGGTTTACACTCAACATTAAGATATGAAGCTTATGAAAACTTCAAAAATATGTGTGATGATATGGCGAATATGGGCCTGAACATTTGGGCAACATCAGCTTATCGCTCTTATAATAAACAACTTTCAAACTATAATAACTATCTAACATACGATAGTGTAGCCGAAGTCGATTCGTATTGTGCTCGACCTGGTTTTAGTGAACATCAAACGGGACTAGTGGTTGATGTCATCACACCAGGAGGTGACTTGGGTTCATTCCAATATAGCGATGAATACAAGTGGATGAAAGATCATTCCTATGAATATGGGTTCATCCTAAGATATCCAGAAGATAAAGAAGATATTACAGGCTATGTCTTTGAATCATGGCATTATCGTTATGTTGGCAAAGATGCTGCTAAATATATCTATGATCAAAACATTACTCTCGATGAGTATCATGCATATTTCATTGAAAAATAATTAAGTATTCACCTCTACTTCATCTAAGACATGGTGGAGGGAATATGATACAAAGAAATACAAAATTAAAATGGATTAAGATTCTCTTAGTTCTAGAAGTAGTACTCGTTGGCGTGATTATTAAAATTAGTCAAAATCATTTGGAAATGGTCGAAGTTTCTAATCCAAAGCCAACAGTTGAACCAAAACAACTAATTAAACAGGGAAAGCCGTCCCCAGTTAGAACGTTTGCGGATTATCGCGCATTGAATAAGGACTATATCGGTCAGTTAGTCATTGAAGATTTAATTGATTTACCAGTGGTCCAAAGTCAATTAGCAGATATTAATGCCGCCTACGATCAGTACTTAAGAACGGCTTTTGACACTTTAAAACATGACGAAGAAGGCTCGATTTTTATGGATCCAAATAATGAAATAAATGACATGAATCTTGTTATCTATGGTCATAATGTCGCTAAAAGATTAGATCCGACTTTGAGTCATAAATTCACACCATTACATCAACTTAAAGTAGAAAAGAATTATCAAAAATATTCAAAAATTACTTTTAAACTAGAAAATGAAATAAGATATTATCAAATTGCTCATGTTTTCTATGCCAAAATTAATACAGATGAAAATGGTAATAAAAGCGTTGAACCTGGTGGTGAATATATGTTACCGAGTTATACAGATAAACAATTAAAACAATATTTAAATTATGTATCAAAACATGAGTTTTATAATACTGGTATTGAAATTGGATCTGAAGATCATTTTATGACATTACAGACTTGTGTCGAGCATCATGATGATTTAAGATTAGTTATAATCGCTAAAGAAATTGGGGGATAAAAATTATGAATCATGAAAAGATGAAGAGATTATTTGATAGTACTAACTACATTCGCCGTGGTGGTACTGAAAAAGAATTGGAATGTGCTAATTTCATTAAGAGCGAAATTGAAAAGTTAGGTTTGGAAGCTCACTTCGAAGAATTTGAAGTTCAAAGTGCTGAAATTAGTGAATGTGTTTTAGAAACACCAATTGGTATTATTCCATCAAAAGGATATAGAAATAGTAATAGCACTAGTCCAGAAGGTTTAACAGCGCCTTTATATTATTTAAAGAGTCGCAGTGATTATGAATTATCTTTGTGCAAAGGCAAAATTGTTTTGATTATCGGATACTTTGGACGTTTCTTCTATGAAGAATTGATTAAACATGGTGCAGTTGGATTTATCACAACAACAGGCATTCAAACTGATTGTCATGAAGATATTGATGATCGTGAATTAAGAGGGGCTGTTCAAGAAGGATTGGCAAAAATTCCAGGTGTTAATATTAATATTAAAGATGCTATTCGTTTGGTTGATAAACATGTTGAAAATGTAACAATCAAACTTCAACAAGTTGAATCGACAAGTACATCACAAAATATCGTGACAGAAATCAAAGGCCAAACTGACGAAATCATTGCCTTTAGTGCACACTATGATTCAGTTCCTTTATCGACTGGTGTTTACGATAATATGTCAGGTTCAGTCGGAATTTTCGCTTTACTTGAAAAATTTTTAGAAACAAAAACACAACCTAAATATACATTAAGATTTATTTGGTGTGGTTGTGAAGAAAGAGGTTTACTAGGCTCTAAGGCTTATACTACACAGCACGAGGCTGAACTTGATAAATTTAAATTAAATATCAATATTGATATGATTGGTTGCATTTTAGGCCGTGGACTAGCATGTTGCACAACAGAAATGAAGCTGGTACATTATTTGGAATATATGAGTTTAGAACTTGGCTATAGTTTAGAGGTTGAACAAGGTGTTTATTCAAGCGATTCAACGCCATTTGCAGATCACAATGTTCCAGCTTTATCATTTGCTCGTATTGATCCACATGATATGAGTATTATTCATAATCGTTATGATACTTTTGAACAAATGAATCTTGATCATATGTTTGAAGATATTAATTTCATTTATGCTTTTGCAAAACGTCTTGATGATGCAGTTTACTTCCCAATTGGTCGTACAATTCCTGAAAAGATGCGCGAAGAATTAGATAAATACTTATTGAGAAAGAAACCTGAACATAAAGTTCTATAAATAAATTAGGGTGCTAGTCGACATGGATTAGCACCTTTTAAAATAAAAAAACGTTAGACTCTAAAGTCTAACGTGGATGCACAATAATATGGCGCGCCCGACAGGATTCGAACCTGCTGTCTTTTGAATCGGAATCAAATACTTTGTCCAAATAAGCTACGGGCGCCTATTTACCACTGCTGCCAAAACCACCAGTTCGTTTTTCGGTAACTTCTTCTTCTTCAGCAACACCATATTGGAAGAAAATACCTTGCACAAAACGATCACCCTCATTAATTACTAAGGTTTTTTCACCACGATTAACGATGCTGATAATGATATGCCCTTCGTTATCAGCGTGGTAGTAATCACTATCAACAATCCCAACGGTGTTAGTTAAACACATTTGGAATTTCATGCCTAAGGACGAACGAGGAAAGATACCTAAAACATAATCTTCATTCATTTGTGCACGAATACCAGTAGGAATTTTAATGGTTTCACTAGGTTTGAGTTCAATGCTTACAGTTGAATAGAAATCGTAACCAGCTGAGCCGTTTGTTGCGCGTTTTGGTAGGCAAATATTATTATATACATTTGCAATAAGATTTGCATCTACTGATGAATTAAATAACTTTGTGTAGTCATTTTTGAATTGAGAAAGACTGATTTTCTCGAAATTTGCAATTTTTTGATTTTTCATAAAAAAAGTATAACATTTTGCTTGCAAAATTAAAATACCTATGATAATATATAAAAGCGTTAAGGAAACGACGTCGGCGAAAGAGTGAAGAAGTACTCAAGAGGCCGAAGAGGTGCCCCTGCTAAGGGCATAGGTCGGGAAACCGGCGCGAGGGTTCAAATCCCTCCTTCTTCGCCAAAAAAATGGTCCGGTGGTGTAGCGGTTAACATGCCTCCCTGTCACGGAGGAGATCGCGAGTTCGATTCTCGTCCGGACCGCCATGCAGATGTAGTTCAATGGTAGAACGCGACCTTGCCAAGGTCGACACGAGGGTTCGATTCCCTTCATCTGCTCCATTAACAAATTTAAGCCTTTGATTTCAAAGGCTTTTTTAATACCTAAATTTAATTACAATTTAAAAGAAAGACATCCTGTACAATTAATTGATTGTTTGCGGGATGTCTTTTAATGTTTGATTAATCATAATATGATAATTCAATTATTTAACTAATATACTGCCGCCAATGAATTCTCTGAGAATAGAATTATTCGCAATATACGAATCATCTTCGATAATGTCGAAGAAACGTAAGAAATTAAGAATTCGTTGAGCTTCTGGAAAGGCTGGACTATCTCTTTTAATATCTTTAAGTAATGGTTCAGTATATTTTTTTAAAACAGC
>JAHHTG010000038.1 GCA_020024765.1 Thomasclavelia sp.
GACTTCATCAGTATGTAAACGTGGGTTATTTCCACCGAGATAATCGGTCTTTAATTTTTGAATTGGTTTGATAATTTCGCTTGATAATAATTTGATATCTGGAATATGTGCTAATTCTTTTAGAGCGTTCAAGATACATGCGCTAGAAGCACCAAGCAATTTAGATGTCTTACCAGAAACAATTTTGCCATCAGGTAATTCAATCGCAACAGCGGGTTCATTTGTATCGTTGGCACGTTTAATCGCTGCTGAAACAACCTTACGATCTTCAGGGTTAATATCAGCCTTTTTCATGATTAGTTTTAACTTATTGACAGTGTCATCGCCCGTTTCTTCTTTGCGCATTGTGACTTGTGCTTCATAGTAACGGCGAATGATTTCTTGTTTTGACGCTTCGCAACAAGCTTCATCATTCGTGATGCAAGATCCAACCATATTAACACCCATATCGGTAGGGGATTTATAAATTGATTTTCCATTGATTTGTTCAAGCAAATCATTCAGTACCGGGAAGACTTCAACATCACGATTATAATTTACAGCAACCTGGTTATAAGCTGTTAAATGGAATGGGTCAATCATGTTGACGTCATCGATATCGGCAGTTGCTGCTTCATAGGCTAAATTAACAGGGTGGTTAATGGGCAAATCCCAAACTGGGAATGTTTCGAATTTTGCATAACCGGATTTAATACCATTTAAATTGTCGTGGTACATTTGTGATAGGCATGTTGCCATTTTACCACTACCTGGTCCTGGTGCAACTACTACGATAATGTCGCGTTGACATTCAATATAATCATTCTTACCAAATCCATCTTTTGATAAAACTAAATCGACATCATTTGGATAGTTAGGGATTGTATAGTGATAAGCGACTTTAATCTTTAATCGTTCAAGTTTACGTTTTAATTTTTGAGCTTCAGCTTGTTTGTTATAGTGTGTAATTACAACACTTCCGACAAGTAGTCCAACTTCATTAAAAGCATCGATTAGACGCATTAAATCTTGATAATATGTAATTCCTAAGTCACCACGTAATTTATTTTTTTCAATATGTTGAGCATTAATAACCATCATTATTTCAATGCGATCTTTAATTTGCATCATCATCTTGATTTTGCTGTCGGGTTCAAATCCCGGTAAGACACGAGTTGCGTGGAAGTCATCAAAAAGTTTGCCACCAACTTCTAGATAAAGCTTATTGAATTGATTAATTCTTTTAAGGATATTTTCAGATTGCATCTGCAAATACTTATCGTTGTCAAACCCTTTAATGTACATTATGAAACCTATTTAACCTTTCTTATAATACCAATTGGAGTCGATTGGTCATCTTGACCAAGCGGATTGTCTTTTAAGATTTTTACTAATGTTTCGTTTGAAATTTCAGGATGTGAATTGCCTAAAATGTTACCGCCTAAATCATTGATATCAACGATAAAAACAGGATGTTTTACTACCTTAGCAATCTTACTAGCTGTTTCATTAGGATCTAGAGGACCTAAAACAACACAATGATTGCAAGGTGGGATGGTATTAGGTGTCGGACCATCAATAGATGCTGCTTTACGGCCAGCTACAATATAGAACCAACCTTTCTTACCGATTAATTTACCAACGGCACCACATGCTGCAGCAACCAAAATTCGGAAAGTACCACATTCTTTGATTGCATAGTGCATTGTTTCTGGCATACCAAGTCCAATACCATGAGGTGTCTTTGTTACAAAACTGCTTAATAATGTAGCAAGTTTTGATGGATGGATTTGATCTAACGGAATAGCACGATTTTGCGTACATGCAACACACTTTTCCGAGATAAAAATATAATCGCCATCTTCTAACAATGGCTTAGTGTATCGATCAACAACTTCGACGATGTCGTCATCATTTCCAACGACATGGGTTTTAACTGGAATTCTTTCGTATCGAACTCCATCAACTTCAATAAAACGTTCTTTTTTCTTATTCATAATAATCACCGGAATTATTATATCATTATTTGATATAATTAATTTATGAATTATAACTATTATGAAGAAATATATCAGAAGATTCGCGACTTGTTCGAAAAAGGCGAATTTGCTGAAGCTCAAAAGCTTTTAGATGAAGAACTCGATGTTCCATATATTCCAAAGGATTTTGAAGCGAAATTGCATGCTTTACAAGATGAATTCAAAAGTGTTAGACCTGATAAAAAAATTAGTTTAACTGATCAACAAATTGAAGACTATTTAAAAGATGATGCAGTTAAACAAATGATTGCTGTCGATTATTTAAATACTTTGAATTTACGTTCGTATTTAGATGTTATCAATGAATATCTTGTTTCTGAAGATGGTGATGTGAATGCTAAGGCGTTGTTAATTGCTTCTTTAATTGATCAAGATATTAATGAGGAAGTTAATCTTTATAAAGATGGACTAGTTATTAACTTTATTCCTAAATACGCTGAACCTGTTGTCTATACTGATGGGTTTGATAGTGGCTTAAAATTTATTGAGAAAATATTCATTAATGACAATCCATCGATGTATCAATTAGCCTACAATCTTTTAACACGTATATGTTACTTGAATTTACCTTTTGGATACGAAACGGCAGAAGGCGAAGCGATTGCTAAGAGTATCGTTATTTATCTATATGACTGTTTCAATGAGTTAAAGGCTAAAGAAGAATTTATTAAAATGTACGTTAAAGAAAATGAGAAGCTCATTGATGTTGAGGCGATGCTTTAGAGTGCTAAATTATTGCTAGCGAAATGAAGAATTAAATTGCGAAAAAAATATATATTTTCGCAATTTTTCGTGTGATTTATCGTGTATTTATGTAGTAAACGAATTATTTATTTGTTATAATGGAAAGGCTATTAGGAGGATTATATGTCTACATTAAATAAAATTGAAAGTGGAAAAGTTGAATTAACATGCACAGTTGAAGGCGAAGCTTGGACTAAAGCCCAAAAAAGTGCATTTAATAAATTAGCTCAAAGCGTTGAAATTAAAGGCTTTAGAAAAGGTAAAGCTCCTCAACATTTAATTAAGCAAGCTATCTCTCAAGGTGAAATCTTTAACGAAGCTTTAAGAGCAGTTGCTAATACAGCATTAAATGATGGTATCGAAGAACACAAGATTGAACTAATTGATATGGCTGAATTAACTAAGGTTAACAAGGTTGATGCTGAAGGTTGTGAAATGGTCTTCGTTTGCCCAGTTAAACCAGATGTTAAATTAGGTGAATACAAAGGTTTAGGATACCATGTTGAAGACTTCACAGTAACTGATGAAGAAGTAAATAAAGAAATCGATCGTATCCGTGAAGAAAGAGCAGATCTTGAATTAAAGGATGAAAATGGTATTGTCGACAACGGCGATACAGTTGTTATTGACTTTGAAGGTTTCAAAGATGGTGAAGCATTCGAAGGTGGCAAGGCTGAAAATCACGAACTAGTAATTGGTTCAGGTTCATTTATTCCTGGTTTCGAAGAACAATTAATTGGTATGAAAGCTGAAGAAACACGTGAAATCAACGTGACATTCCCTGAAGATTACCATGCAGAAGAATTAAAAGGTGCAGCAGTTGTTTTCAAGGTAACTGTACACGAAATTAAAGTTAAAGTTCTTCCTGAATTAGATGATGAATTCGTTACTGAATTAAACATCGAAAACGTTAAGACAGTTGCTGAATTCCAAGAATTCTTAAAGACAAGAATGACTGAACGTCGTGAAAACGAAAATGTTAACAAGGCCAACGAAGAAATCTTAACAAAAGTTTGCGATACAACTACTGTTGAAATCCCAGAAGTTATGATCGAACGCGAATTAGACTACATGTTAAAGGATTACGCTAACAAGATGTCTTATCAAGGTCTTACATTAGAAATGTATTACCAATATACTAATACTACAGCCGAAGATTTAAAGAAAGCATTCCGTCCAAAGGCTGAAGATACAGTTAAACGTCAATTAGTATTAGAAGAAATCGCAAAGATTGAAAATATCGAAGTAAGCAAAGAAGAAATCGAAGCAGAATTCGAAAAAATGGCTAAGGCTTATGAACGTTCAGTAGAAGAAATCAAGCAAGTTATTAACACTAACGATCTTGAACAAAATTTACGTTTAAACAAAGCTTTAGATGTAATGAAAGCTTAATCGGTTTTAATTTAAAGGTTAAGGACAGAGGCGCTATCACTAGCGTCTCTTCTATTTATGGAGGTGTATAAATGGTTAAAACATATGTCGTTCCACTTTTACGTACCCGTGGCGTTGTGATTTTTCCGAATCAAGATTTAACAATTGATGTCGGACGTGCTCCAAGCCGCAAAGCAGTTGACTACGCTCACAACAATAATTCATATATTCTATTAGTGTCACAAATCGACAGTATTGATGATGGCGAAAACGCACCAATTTACGAATATGGCTGTCTATGTAAAATTTCGAGATATCGTGTGAAAACCGAAAGCCTACGTATTGCTTTCATGGGAATACAAAGAGCTAAAATTTTAAAGTATTACGATATCGATGGTGTGCCAGGGGTTGAAGTTGAGGCAATCGAAAACGAAATCGATAATTTACAAGTTGCAGAAGAACTTAAAGAGGCTATTCTTAAAGAATTTTCACAACTTAATTTATCACAACGTCCAGATTTCGATGTACGTTCTTTAGTACAAAGCATTTCTCGCGAAGTATCCGTTTACGATATGCCAGATTATATTGCTGGTCGTTACATTACAAACTATAAATTTAAACAACCATTCTTAGAAGAAACTGATGGTATCAAACGTCTTGAAATGACCCTTGAATCTATCATTAATATTCGTAAGGCTCAAGAAATCGAAAAAAATATCGATCGTCGTGTACAACAACAAATCGAGGAAAGTCAAAGAGAATACTTCTTACGTGAAAAACTTAAAGCGGTTAAAGAAGAACTCAACGAAGGCAATGGTGGTGCTAGTGAAGTTGATACACTTCGTGAGATTGTTGATAGTAACCCATATCCACAACATGTTAAGGATAAGGCTTATGATGAAATCAATAAACTTGAATTTATTCCGGCTGCTAGTGGTGAATATAGCGTTGTTCGTACATATCTAGATTGGTTATTAAAGACACCTTGGTATCAAAAATCCGAAGATAATCAAGACTTGAATTATGCTAAAGAAATACTTGATGCCGATCATTTTGGGCTTGAAAAAGTCAAGGAAAGAATTCTTGAATATCTAGCAGTTAAACAAATGACTAATAGTTTAAAGAGCCCAATTATTTGTTTAGTTGGTCCACCAGGTGTTGGTAAAACTTCACTTGCAAAGTCAGTTGCACGTGCTCTAGATCGAAAATTTGTTAAGGTCTCGCTTGGTGGAGTTAAAGATGAATCTGAAATTCGTGGTCATCGTCGTACTTATTTAGGATCTTTACCAGGACGTATTATTCAAGGCATGAAGAAGGCTCAAACTTTGAACCCTGTCTTTTTAATTGATGAAATAGATAAAATGGCAAGTGACTATAAGGGTGATCCATCAAGTGCAATGTTAGAAGTTTTAGACCCTGAACAAAACAATTTATTCTCAGATCATTATTTAGAAGAACCATATGATTTAAGCGATGTTTTATTCATTGCGACCGCTAACTATATTGAAAATATTCCTGCAGCTTTAAGGGATCGTCTAGAAATTATCAACTTAAGTAGTTATACCGAGGTAGAAAAAGTTAGCATTGCAAGAGAACATTTAATTGCGAAACAGTTAAAGGCTAATGGATTAAAAGAAAACCAATTCAGCATTGATGATGATTTAATTTTATTTTTGATTCGTCATTATACACGTGAAGCGGGTGTGCGCCAATTAGAACGTATTATCGGTTCTTTATGTCGCAAGACTGCATTAGCTATTCTTAGCCAAAATAAACGTAAGGTTAAGATTACAAAGAAACTAGTTCGCGAATGGCTAGGAGCTGAAATGTTTGAATATGGCACAATTGAAAAAGAAAACCAAGTTGGTGTGGTTACTGGTCTTGCTTATACATCATTCGGTGGTGATGTTCTACAAATTGAAGTTAATTATTTTGATGGAACAGGTAAGTTCATTGTTACCGGACAATTAGGTGATGTCATGAAAGAATCAACAAAGATTGCGCTTGATTATATTAAGGCAAATGCTGCTAAATATAAGATTGAATCAGAATTCTTTGAGAAACATGATATTCATATTCACGTACCTGAAGGCGCTGTACCAAAAGATGGCCCAAGTGCAGGTGTAACTTTAACTACTGCTATTGTATCTGCGATTACTAATACTCCAGTCGATAAAGATTTAGCTATGACTGGCGAAGTAACGCTTCGTGGCAATGTATGGCCAATCGGCGGTTTAAAAGAGAAATCTTTGGCGGCTCATCGTTCTGGTATTAAACGTATCATCATTCCAAAGAAGAATGTAAAAGACTTAGAAGAAGTGCCACAAATTGTGAAAGATTCAATTGAATTTATTCCAGTTGAAAATGTCGAACAAGTTATTCGCTTGGCACTGGTGAAGAAACATGATTAATTATATTAAGAGTGCAAAAAAAATTGCAGACTTCCCAGAAACTTCTCAAGAGATTGTTATTGTAGGCAAGTCAAATGTAGGTAAATCTTCATTTATTAATGCGCTTTATAATCAAAAATTAGCCTATGTTGGTAAAACGGCAGGTAAAACAAGATTATTAAATTTCTTTAATATTAATAATAAATACACAATGGTTGACGTACCGGGTTATGGTTATGCTAATCGCAGTGGCGATGAATTGATTGAATTTGGTGAAATGATGGATAGCTACTTTGCAAATCGTCAAGAACTTAAACTAGTTATTATGCTTGTAGATATTCGTCATGATCCAACTAAAGATGACCTTGCGATGATTGAATATTTAAGACATTTCCATAAAAAGGTCTTAATTGTAGCAAATAAAGCTGATAAATTGTCTTACTCGCAATCGCTTCGTCAAAAACAAGCTATCGCAAAAGTTTTAGGCGTTGATTTGAAAAGTATTATTGCTTGCAGTAGTTTAAAGAAAACGAATTTTGA
The DNA here is from genome assembly GCA_020024765.1 of Thomasclavelia sp. Classification (GTDB taxonomy): domain Bacteria; phylum Bacillota_I; class Bacilli_A; order Erysipelotrichales; family Erysipelotrichaceae; genus JAHHTG01. The sequence continues at coordinate 7,064 of JAHHTG010000038.1, forward strand.
AGATGTTAAATCTTACATTGACAATTTGATTGATTAGCTATTGTAATAAATAAGTTTATGGCTTATGATTAAAGCATAAATTCTTAGCAGAACAAGTAGAATAACGTGAAATTTATAGAGACGTAATGGTTGGTGGAAATTACGATTGCAACGCTATTTGAAATCATCTGTTAGAAGCAAACTGAAATTTAAGTAAGAGAGCCGTTGTCGAGCGACGTTATCCGTGAAGCATATTGTTAGATATGAAGTGCCAAATGTAATATTTGGAATTAAGGTGGTAACACGGTTCTTATAATCGTCCTTTATATTAAATAAGGGACGATTTTTTTATTTAGGAGGGTACAATAAAATGCGCATGAATTTAAAACAAATTATTTTGGTTAGTTTCACACTATTTTCATTATTTTTTGGGGCAGGGAATTTAATCTTTCCACCATTTTTAGGCCAAAATGCTGCCGGTAATACACCATTTGCTTTTTTAGGATTCTTGATTACAGCTGTGGCACTACCGGTCTTAGGGGTTTTAGTCGTTGCTAAATTCGATGGTCTAAATAACTTGGGAGCGAAAGTTAATTCAACATTTGCGAGTGTTTTTGCAATTTTGATTTATCTTTCAATCGGACCTGGCTTAGGCATTCCACGTGCGGCTAGTTTACCTTTCGAAATGGCTGTGGCACCATATCTCAATCCATCTGCTCCGATTAAGTTATATTTGTTACTTTTTTCTTTTGTCTTCTTTAGCCTTGCAACTTGGTTAGCCCTAACGCCGGGAAAACTAGTTTCAAGAATTGGTAAATTCTTGACGCCAAGTCTTTTGTTTTTAATTTGTTTCCTATTTATTAGTTTTGTTTTTAAAGCGGATACGAGTGTTGCAATGCCAACGGCTGCATATCAATCAAATCCTTTTGTTAAAGGCTTTTTAGAAGGTTATTTAACTATGGATACCATTGCAGCTTTAAATTTTGGTTTAGTTATTTCATTAATGTTACAATCATTTGGTGTTAAAGATAAAAAAGGCATCATGAAATATACTTTAATCAATGGTGTTATTGCTGGATTAATTTTAACGTTTGTTTACTTCATGCTTAGTTATATGGGAATGGAGAGCTCTGGTGTCTTTGCTTTAGGTGCTAATGGTTCGGTAACACTAAGAGCGATTGTTTATGAATTATTTGGTGATTTAGGAGCTTATTTACTCGCTGCTATCTTTACGCTTGCATGTCTTACAACTTGTGTTGGCTTAATTACATCCATTTCACAATATTTCTCAAGTTTAACAGATAAGATTAGTTATCGTGCTTGGGTTTTAATTATTGCATTATTTTCATTAATTATCTGCAACCAAGGATTAGACCGTTTATTAAGTTTATCTGTTCCTTTACTTGATGCGATTTACCCCGTTTCAATTATGTTGATCATCTTAGGCTTGATTGATAAAATTTTAAAAGATAATCATTATGTTTATCCATTTACAATCACTGTAGTCGCAACGATTAGTATCTTCTATGCTTTACGAGGGGCAAAATTACCAATTCCAATTATCGATAATTTATTTTACCAATATTTGCCATTTTATAAAATGGGTTTAGGTTGGTTTATGCCGGCTGTAATTTCGATTATCGCAACAACTATCTTTGCTAAATTTGAAAAATAACTTTTTGAGACTGATAGATTAAATTATCAGTCTCTTTTTCTTCAAACGACTTAAAGAGGCTTGAAATTAATGCTATTATTTTTTATAATTATACAAAACACTGAAAAGAAGGAAGTAATTTATTAGTGACATTTAGAGATGCTCTGGATGCTGAAAAGAGTACGTATAATAAATGAAAAGTAGTCTTGGAGTTAATTTGCTGAAACTAAGTAAGTAAATTCGTTTCGTTCGCGTTAAGAATTTTGAGGTAGTTAGTTAACTGACTATAAATTAAGGTGGTAACACGTAATAATCGTCCTTATTGGGGCGTTTTTTTATTTTAGGAGGGTAAAGATGTTAGAACAAAAATATGATCATCTTCGTGTTGAGGATGGCAAATATGATGAATGGATTAGCAAAGGTTATTTTGAATCTGGCGATAAGTCAAAAGAACCATATTGTATTGTCATTCCACCACCAAATGTAACTGGTAAATTACATTTAGGTCATGCGATGGATAATACATTACAAGATTTATTAAGCCGTTATCATCGTCTTAAAGGCTATGATGTATTATGGGTGCCAGGCATGGACCATGCTGGTATTGCGACACAAGCCAAAGTCGATGCACGTTTAAAGGAACAAGGCATTTCACGCTACGATATTGGACGTGAAAAGTTCATGGAAAAAGCTTGGGAATGGAAGAGCGAATATGCATCATTTATCCGTAGCCAATGGAAGAAAATCGGTATTTCTGTAGATTATCGTAAAGAACGTTTTACATTGGATGAAGGTTTATCAAAAGCAGTTGCAAAAGTTTTTGTCGATTATTACAAAGAAGGTTTAATCTACCAAGGTAAACGTATCATTAACTGGGATCCACAAGCGAAGACAGCATTAAGTAATATTGAAGTTATTCACAAAGAAGTAGAAGGTAAGATGTACTACTTCAAATATAACGTTGTAGATAGTGATGAAACATTTGTTGTTGCAACAACTCGCCCTGAAACAATGTTTGGGGATGTTTGTGTTGTGGTTCATCCAGAAGATGAAAATTTAAATCATTTAATCGGTAAAAAATGTATTAACCCTGCAAATGGTGATGTATTACCAATTATCGGTGATGATTATATTGAAATTGGTTTTGGTACTGGTGCAATGAAATGTACACCAGCACACGACCCTAACGATTACCAAATTGCATTAAGACATAATTTAGAAATGCCAATATGCATGAATGAAGATGGAACGATGAATGAAATTTGTGGTAAATACGAAGGCATGGATCGTTTCGAATGTCGCGATGCTTTGGTTAAAGCCATTGAAGCAGAAGGCCATTTCGTCAAAGTTGAAAAGATTGTTCATAACGTTGGTCACTCTGAAAGAACAGGTGTTATGGTCGAACCATATTTAAGTAAGCAATGGTTTGTAAAGATGCAACCATTAGCTGAAGATGTTTTAAAGGCTCAACAAAACGAAGAAACTAAAATTAATTTCTATCCAAAGCGTTTTGAAAAGACATTTAATGGTTGGCTTGAAAATATTGAAGACTGGTGTATTTCACGTCAATTATGGTGGGGTCATAGAATACCGGTTTGGTACCATAAAGAAACAGGCGAAATCTATTGCGAAGTAGAACCACCTAAAGATATCGAAAACTGGGTGCAAGATGAAGATGTGCTTGATACATGGTTTTCATCAGCTTTATGGCCATTTACAACTTTAGGTTGGCCTGAAGAAACAGAAGATTTTAAACGTTACTATCCAACTTCTTGTATGGTAACTGGTTACGATATTATTTTCTTCTGGGTAGCACGTATGGCTTTCTCGGCTCGCCATTTCACTAATAACATTCCATTCAAAGATGTTTTAATCCATGGTCTAATCCGTGATGAACAAGGACGTAAGATGTCAAAATCTTTAGGCAATGGTATTGATCCGATTCAAGTTATTGATCAATACGGTTGTGATTCACTAAGATTTTTCTTATCAACAAATTCAACTCCAGGATTAGATATGAATTTCTCAACAGAAAAGATTGAAG
>JAHHTG010000039.1 GCA_020024765.1 Thomasclavelia sp.
TCACAAAAGAAGAAACATACTGCAAAATAAAAAAACAACTCGATTATATGAAAGAAAACGAGTCTGATTATTTGTATAATTTTTTAGCGATTTTTGGTATTCCGTTTAGAAAACGCATAAAAGTGAGAGATGCATATACATGTGTCGAATTTGTTACGGATATTTTATATAAAGTTGGTGTCGATATATCCTGTGATGATTATTTTGACATTTGTGATTTAGAACATATTTTAGAGGAAAACATTGTCTATCAAGGACCGATTGTGTTAAGAACGAATGATGAATTATTTTTTGCTAGATTATCACTTCCGTATTTTAAAATTTTCAAGGATTTTCTATACCTTTTTGCAAGAAAAGAGTTTTAGCAAAATTCTAACTCTAATATAATTTAGATTTAATATAATAAAAATATACATAATTATTGTTCAAACGAAGGAGGGGCTTTTATGTATAAGATTAAGAATTTTGTTGATAATGACGATATTAACGTATTAGAAGAGAGAGGACCATTCAAGATTATAGAATATCGTCGTGATTTAAGTGTTTCTCCAAGTACGGCAATTGTTTCGTACTATAGTTCGGAAATGAATGTTCGTAAAAGACAAGTAATTTGTGATTTGAGTCAATGCAATATTACTGTTCAAGCAGGAGCTATGCAATGGATGTTAGGCGATGTTAGAGCAACAACTGGTGTCAAGGGTGTTGGCGACTTTTTTGGTAAAGCCATTCGTGGTTCAGTAACTGGTGAATCAGCAATTAAACCTGAATATACTGGAAATGGTATATTGGTATTAGAACCTACATATAAACATTTAATTTTGCTAGATGTTGCTGATTGGGATGGATCAATTGTTTTAGATGATGGATTGTTCTTGGCTTGTGATTCAAATTTAAAACACAAAGCCGTTATGCGTTCTAATTTTTCTTCGGCTGTTGCAGGCAGTGAGGGATTATTTAATCTAAGCTTAAACGGCGAGGGTATGTGCTGCATTGAATGTGATTGTCCAAAAGAAGAGTTAATTACAATTGAACTTGAAAATGATGTATTAAAAATTGATGGTAACTATGCAGTTGCTTGGAGTAATTCATTAGATTTTACTGTTGAACGTTCTGGTAAATCTTTAATTGGTTCGGCTGCATCTGGTGAAGGTCTAGTTAATGTTTATCGTGGTACAGGTAAGGTTTTGATGATGCCAACTGCAAAAATGGCAAATATCTAATTTAAATTTTGACAATACCCACTCTTATGAGGCGGGTGTATTCTTCTTTAATTAAAATAAAAAATAAGTCTCGCAATAAAGTGAACAGAATAAGTTGGATAACTTAGGAGGTTCACTTTAATAGAGACTTTTATCTTTTTTGATGGGTCTTATAACCAAAATGAAACAAATTATGAAAAGATTTTTTAAAGTGGTTTTCGTTCTATTGATATTGTTGGCTGGCTGTGATGAAAAGTCAGTTGGAACAGTTCCAACTTTTGAAGTACCAGCAGCGAAATCAGCTTATACAATCGTTAATGATAACGTTCCATATTTCACCAAAGACGAATTGACTGATGTTTCATTTGAAAAATATGGAGAGCTAGATGAGTTAGGGCGTTGCACTTCGGCTATCGCTTCGATAGGTCAAGACTTAATGCCAACAGAGAAACGTGAAAGTATTGGTATGATCAAGCCAACTGGTTGGCATACAGTTAGATATGACGATATTATCGAAGATAAATATTTGTACAACAGATGTCATTTGATAGGATTCCAATTAGCTGGTGAAAATGCTAATGAACTAAACCTAATCACGGGAACTAGATATATGAATGTTGAAGGCATGCTACCTTTTGAGAATTTAGTTGCTGATTATGTCAAAAAAACGAATCACCACGTCATGTATCGTGTCACACCGATTTTTGAGAACGACGATTTAGTTGCTAAAGGCGTCCTGATGGAAGCTAAGTCAGTAGAAGATGATGAATTAGAATTTTGCGTTTTTGTCCATAATATTCAGCCAGGAATAATTATTAATTATTCTACAGGCGAGAGTGAAATTGAGAGTTTAGATTAGGACGATTGATAAGAAAATCAAATAGTACTTATAAATCTTTTATCTTGTGAACTACTTGGATATAAATAACCGAGAATTCATACCCTAAATCTTAAAAATTTTATATATAAAAATTAAAGGCAATTTTTCTTGTAAAAGTTGCCTTTTTTATTATTGCAGTTTAATTTTGCGAATATTTATCGTCAACGCTTTTTTGATATTCTAGAAAGTAAATTGATTCAGAATAACTAATTAAACGAATTTTTTTGTGATATTCAATGAAACAACGGTATCCAATAAAATAATCATCGTGTGATTATTTTAACTTTTAAATGTAGTTTTTAGTTAAAAATATCACATGGATGAAAATATTTTCATTTAAAAATAGGCTTTATTTATCGGTTATTTTATTCACAATATAAAAATGAAAACATTTACATTGTAAATTTACATTTATATGAAAAAAACATTCAAAACTTATGAAAATAGGTTTACAAGTTTTACATGTTTTGACTATAATCAAGTCAATGTTATTTTTTGAGAGGGGATGTATAAATGAAACGTTATATTATGAAACGTCTTGGTATGATGGCCATTTTATTACTTGGATTAACATTCATTGTCTTTGCAAGTTTATACTTTGCACCGGGCGATGCTGCTGAAATTGCAGCCGGTGCCAGTGCAACCGAAGAAGAGATTGAAGCGATGCGTGTTTATTTAGGATTAGATAAGCCATTTATTGTTCAGTATGGTCGCTATTTAATTAATTTATTTAAAGGTGATCTTGGAACATCACTGATTACAAGACAACCAATTTTAGATGAATTATTAATTCGTTTACCAAACACCATTAATCTTGCAATCTTCTCAATGATTCTTGCATGTATTATCGGTATCCCTCTCGGGATTATTGCGGCAATCAAAAAAGATTCGCTTTTGGACAACTTCTTAACAACATTCAGTTTGTTTGGTATCAGCGTTCCGAATTTTTGGCTTGGCACAATCTTAATTATTGTCTTCTGTGTACAGTTTAGGATTTTTCCACCAGGAGGTATGAGCGAACCATTTTGGACTGTTAATGGTTTCAAACAAGCTTTTCTTCCAGGTTTATCGCTAGGCCTTCAAGTAGCTGCAAGCTTTATGCGTATTGGTCGAAGTTCAATGCTTGATGTTCTACAGTCAGATTATATTCGAACTGCAAGATCTAAAGGCTTAAAAGAAAGTGTTGTTGTTATCGTCCATGCATTAAAGAATGCAATGATTCCAATTTTGACACAAATGGGTACATCATTTGGCGGTTTGTTAGGTGGTGCCATGGTTACAGAACAAGTATTCGCAATTAACGGAATTGGTTCTTACTTAATCATTGCAATTAATCAAAGAAACTATAACGCAGTACAAAGTACAGTTCTTGTTATTGCATTTATGTTTACACTTGTAAATTTATTTGTAGACATTATGTATTGTGTAATCGATCCGCGAATTAGATTTGAATGATAACGAAAGGGGAATAGATGATGAAAAGAGAAAATCGCTTATTAGTAGCACTGAGAAAGCTATTTAAAAATAAACTTGCAACACTATGCTTCTTTCTATTAATCATAGAAATTACATTAATTGTATTTGCTCCTGTATTTTCAAATCACGACCCATTGTTTATGGATCCAATCAATAGACTTAAAACTGGATTTTGGGATGTTGGTGGTGTTCGCTATGCAGAAGGACATTTACTCGGCACTGATGAATTAGGTCGAGATGTATGGGCGAGATTATTATACGGTGGAAGAATTTCACTAATGGTTGGTTTTATATCAACAGCACTCGGTATAACTTTAGGTACATTCTTCGGTGTTCTAGCAGGATATTACAAGAAACTTGATAATATCATCATGCGTGTCATGGATATATTATTTACATTCCCTGGAATATTACTTGCTTTATTGATTGTAGCAATGCTTGGCGTAAATGTTGTGAATGCAACAATTGCCATAAGTATTTGGTCGGTTCCGAGCTTTGCAAGAATGATTCGAAGCCGTGTACTTCAAATTAAAGAAGATGAGTATATTACAGCAATTAGATCATTAGGTGCTAGTGATTTCTGGATTATTACTCGACATGTTATTCGAAATGCAACTCCAACAATTATTGTTGTTGCGACAATGAGAATGGCAAGTTCGATTTTATCAATCGCTACACTTAGTTATTTAGGATTAGGTGTTCCTCAGCCTACACCAGAATGGGGTGGAATGATTTCGACAGCTAAGACTGTTATGTATGAAGCGCCATATCTTGTCGTCATTCCAGGTATTGCAGTTGTTATAACTGTTATTTGTTTCAATATTCTCGGTGATAAATTACGAGATATTTTAGATCCAAGTTTGAGGGATTAGGAGGGAAAAATTATGAAAAAATTTTTGGGATTGTTTTTAACAATCATGTTAGCTTTAACATTAGTTGGCTGCGGTGGAGATAAAGACGGCGGCCAATCAAGTGGCGTTGTTGATGACACATTAGATTTCGTTGTAGCAACAGCCCCAGCTGGTTTGCATCCGAACAAAACTAATGATGCACCTTCAAGCCAATTAACAGCACAAATGTTTGAAACTTTATACAAACGTTCATACGATGGCTTATCTTATGAACCACTATTGGCTGAAGAATTGCCAGAACTTTCTGAAGATGGTTTAACTGCAACAATTCATTTACGTGAAGGTGTAACTTTCCAAAATGGTGATCCATTTACTTCTGAAGCAGTTGCGTATTTAATTGATAGCGCAAAAGATCCTGATTATGGTCATATGCGTAAATCAGTTGTTGAATCAATTGATAGTTATAACATCGTCGATGATTCAACTATTGAATTAAATTTATTATATCCAGATAGTGTTTTAACAGCTAAATTAGCTCACTCAAACGCATCTATTGTTAATCCAAGTCTTGATCAATCTCAAGATTTAATGACTAATCCAACAGGAGCAGGTACTGGTCCATACAATTTCGTATCAGCAGTAACAGGTTCAAATTATGTACTAGAAGCCAATGAAAATTACTGGGCTGGATCTCCTGAAATTAAGAAAGTTAATGTTGATGTTGTAGCCGATGAATCAACTACAATTGCTCGTTTACAAACAGGACAAACTGATTTATACCATCCTGTTTCAGCAAACGCTTTCTCAACAGTTAGTTCTATTCCAAATTACACAGCATGTAATGAACCATCTAGTTCAATTTACTATTTAGCATTAAGATCAAATGAAGGTTCAACAAAGAATCCTTTAATGCAAAATGTTGAATTCCGTAAGGCAATCATCCAAGCAATCGATTTTGATGGATTTGTTGATGCTATGTTAGAAGGTAAGGCTTCAAGAAATAATTCAATCGTTGGTCCAACACTTGTTGGTTACACAGAAGAAATGGAAAAAGCTGGTATCACATATGACTTAGATGCAGCTAAAGCCACTATCGAAAGTAATGGTTGGACTGGCCAAGAACTTACAATGTTAACAGCAACTCGCCAATGGCAACAAGATTTAGCTGTTTATATCCAAGGCGAACTTGCTAAAGTGGGTATTACTTTAAATATCGTTTCTGAAGAATGGGCTTCATTTATTGCTACAGCTAAAACAGATGAAGCTGGTGATATCATCATGTTGTCATGGGCAAATGTAACTGGTGATGCTCACCAAATGCTTGAACCAAACTTCGGTTCAGCAAACGGACAACGTGTTAAATATTTCAATGAAGATTTCGACGCTATGGTAGATGCAGCTGCTAAGACAACAGATACTGAAGCAAGAGAAGCTGCTTTACTAAACGCTGTTAATAAAGTTATGGGTGATGCAGTTGTTGCACCAATCTACTCAACTAACCAATTATATGTTTATAACTCAAGTAAATTCTCAAATGTTCAAATTGATAAAGGTGGATTATTCTACGTCGTTGATTTCGACATTGTGAAGTAAAAATATTAGAAGGGGGTCAATTCCATGGATAAAGTCCTAGATATACAACACTTATATACAACTTTCAGTATTCAAAAGAAAGATTATGAGGTGTTACATGATATTTCATTTTCAATTAATCGTAATGAAACAGTTTGCGTTGTAGGTGAATCAGGGTGTGGCAAATCAGTAACTACTTTATCTGTCATGCAACTTTTACCAAATAACGGAAAAATTAAAAGTGGATCAATCTATGTTGATGGTGTTGATTTAACCAAATTGCCAAAAAAAGAAGTTCGTAAATTCCGTGGCAAAAAGATGGGCATGATTTTCCAAGAGCCTATGACTGCTTTGAACCCCCTTTTAACAATTGGTTACCAACTTAGAGAGAATATTATTAATCATCGTGGTGTTTCAAAGAAAGATGCAGATGCAGTAGCGATTGAATATCTTGAAAAAGTTGGTATTGCCAATCCAGAACAACGTCTTAAACAATATCCATTCCAATTGAGTGGCGGTTTAAGACAAAGAATATTAATTGCAATGGTTTTAAGTGCTCAACCCGATTTATTAATCGCTGATGAACCAACAACAGCACTTGATGTTACAATTCAAAAACAAGTTCTATCCTTATTAAATAACCTAAAGAAGGATATGAATGCTGGTATTATGTTCATTACCCACGATTTAGGGGTTGTAGCAGAAATTGCAGATCGTGTTGTTGTTTTCTATGCTGGTCGTAAGGTCGAAGAGGGAACAACAGAACAAATTTTTAAGAATCCAAAACATCCATACACAATCGGATTAATGAAAGCAGTACCAAATGTAGATTTAGATGAATTTGATATTCAACCAATTCCTGGAACTTTCCCAAATATCACTGAAGAAATTTCAGGATGCCGTTTTAATCCAAGATGTCCGAGAGCTCACGAATGTGCTAAGTGTTTCAAAGAAGCTCCCGAAACAATTGAAATTGAAGAAGGGCATTATGTTGCTTGCCACTTAGCTAAAAAGGAGGGTTAATTATGTCTCAAGATAAACTTTTGATCAACACTCGAAAATTAAAAAAATACTTTCCCGTGAGTAAAAATGTTAATTTAAAAGCCGTCGAAGATATTACGATTGATATTTATGAAGGTGAAAAGTTTGGTGTTGTAGGTGAATCGGGATGTGGTAAATCAACCCTTGGTCGATTATTGTTGCAACTATATGATCAAACTTCTGGTTCTTGTGTTTATCACGGAAAATCAATTGAAGAATTAAATCCTAAATATATCCGTAAAGAAATTGCGAATTTAAAGAAATATCAAGAAACAGCTGATAAATATTACAAAGAAAGCTTGGTTCAAGATAGCAAAGTAAAAAAATTAGAAACTCAAAGATTAGTTTATGATGTTAATGGTAGTCCAGCAGATGCGAAGAAATACGATAAGATATCAGTTGAAATCGCTAAGGCTGAATTTAAATCCAAAGAATTAAAGAAAAATGCGTCACGTCAACTAAGAGAAGGTTCACGTACTGTTGGTTCGTTAATTTTATGCGCAAATATTGATGAAATAGCTGATTTATTTAATAAGTCGCAAGATGAAGTTTCTAAAGTTCATGACATTTTAGGAACTTACAATGATATTAAAAACAAATATGACAATAATATCGTATGGATTAACCATAAAGATACTGTCGACGATTATATTGATGAATTAATTTCTAAATCAGAATTAAATGAAGCTGAAAAAGCACGTTTAAATGATTTGTATGAAATTAAAAATAAATTAAGAACAATCAATATTGATAACTTAAAGAAAGAAAATATTGGTTTAAAAGAAAAATTTAGTCAATTAGAAGTGGAAATTAAAGAACATCACGAAATGGCTGAATCATATCGTAAAAAGGCGTTTGAATATCGTGGAAAAAATATCTTGCCAATTACTGAAAGAACATTTGATCCTGAATATCAAGCGAAACTTGATGCAAACTATGAAACTGGTATTAATTTAAGCAAACTATCTAAGAGCGAAATGCGTATTATTCGTAAAGATATGCAAATGATTTTCCAAGATCCAGCTGCTTCGCTAGATCCTCGTCAGTCAATTGGTAAAGCAATTGAAGAAGTCTATATGATTAATACTGATATGCCAAAACGTTTAAGAAAAGAAAAGGTTATGCAATTATTAACCAAAGTAGGTCTAAAACGTGAACACTATTATTCATACCCACATGCTTTATCTGGTGGGCAAAAACAACGTGTTGGTATTGCTCGTGCCATTGCATTAGATCCAAGTTTTATTGTTTTGGATGAAGCAGTATCGGCACTTGATGTTTCTGTTCAAGCTCAAGTATTACAATTGCTTAATGAATTAAGTGAAGAAAAAAATCTAACATACTTCTTCATTACACATGACCTAGGTGTTGTTAAACATTTCTGTGATCGTATCATGGTTATGTATCTTGGCAATATGTGTGAATTGGCTGATTCGAAGGAATTATTTAAACATCGTCTTCACCCATATACTGAAAGTTTATTAGATTCAGTACCGCGTTTAGCAGTCGGTAAAGATCGTAAAGAAGTTGATGTCCTTGAAGGTGAAGTTCCTAGTGCGATGAACCCACCAAAAGGTTGTCCATTCCATACAAGATGTAAAAAATGTATGGCAATTTGTAAAAAAGAAAAACCAAAGTATTTTGAAGCAATGCCAAATCACTTTGTAGCATGTCATTTGTATGACCAAAATCTTAAGGAGGAATAATCATGCAATTTAATCCTTTATTTCAAAATTATCCTTCCAATCGTTATTGTGTTACTGCACGTAACGGTATGGTTGCAACAGGATCAAATTTAGCTTCGGCTGCTGGCCTCGAAATCCTAAAAAAAGGTGGTAACGCAGTTGACGCAGCCATTGCGACAGCAGCATGTTTAACTGTAGTTGAGCCTACTGCAAATGGTCTTGGTAGCGATGCATTTGCTATTGTATGGATGAAAGACAAAATGTATGGACTAAATTCAACTGGTTATGCTCCCAAAAATATTAGTGCTGATAAAGTTAAGGACGAAGATGGGAAAATGCCTAAATATGGTTGGACACCAGTTACAGTACCTGGTGCGCCAAAAGCATGGGCTGAATTATCAAAGCGTTTTGGCAATTTAACATTAAGTGAATGTCTTGAACCCGCGATTAAATACGCTAGTGAAGGTTATCCTTTAAGTCCGCTTTTATCTAAAATGTTTAAAAGAGCAACAGATAAATTTAAAGTTGAATTTGAAGGAAAGAACGAATTTGATGAATGGTTTCGTACCTTCACTAAAGAAAATCGCGAATCTTATGAATTTGGTGATGTGATTAAATTGCCTGATCATGCAAAAACACTAAAATTAATAGGTGAAACTTATGCCGAAGCTTTCTACAAAGGTGAAATAGCTGATGCAATTTGTAAACAAAGTGAACGTGATGGTGGCTTCTTTTCTAAATCGGATTTTGAAGATTTTGAAGCAATGTGGGTTGACCCAATTAAAGTTAATTACCGTGGATATGATGTTTGGGAAATTCCACCAAATGGCCAAGGTATTGTTGCTTTAATGACTTTAAATATCTTAAAAGAGTTTGAATTTACTCATAAAGATGATGTTGAAGCATATCATAAACAGTTTGAAGCAATTAAAATGGCGTTTGCGGATGCAATGCATTATGTTACAGATCCAAAGTATATGAAGGTTGATTATAATGATTTAATCAAACCAGAATTTGGAGCTAGCCGTGCTTTAGAAATCGAGGACTTTGCAAAAGATCCAGATTTTAAAGAAATGCCAAAAAGTGGTACTGTATATCTTTGCACTGCTGATAAAGATGGCAATATGGTTTCATATATTCAAAGTAACTATATGGGCTTCGGTAGTGGAATTGTTATCGAAGGATATGGAATTGCTATGCAAAACCGTGGTGCCGATTTCTCTTTAGATAAGAATCATTATAATTATCTACTACCTCGTAAGAAAACTTATCATACAATTATTCCAGGATTCTTAACTAAAGATAATAAAGCTGTCGGTCCTTTTGGGGTAATGGGCGGCTATATGCAACCACAAGGTCATGTTCAAGTAATTATGAATATGATTGATTTCCATATGAATCCACAAATGGCACTTGATTGTCCGCGTTGGCAATGGATGAATGGCAAGAAGTTTACTGTTGAACCAAATTTCAATAATGCAATTATGAATGAGCTTATCGCCAAAGGACATGAAATAGAATATGCTCCAAATAGTATCTCATTTGGTCGAGGACAAGTAATTGTTAAGTTGGATAATGGCGTGCTTGTCGGAGGAACGGAATCGCGTACTGATTCAAACATTGCTTGTTATTAATTAAAAAATAAAGATGATTATTGAAGGATTTATCATTCTAAAATAATCATCTTTTATTTATTTTTAAGTGAATTTTCGAATTATATTAAGTACGCATAACATATCTTATACATGTTTTATTTTATAAATAAAAACCGTTAATTATCTAAAGACGAGTTAACTATTCGATTTCTAAACAATTTATCTTTTTTACTAAAAAAATACCTTCTTCACTGGTTTAACCGGTGAAGAAGGTACAATGTCATAATGGTGTCTTT
>JAHHTG010000004.1 GCA_020024765.1 Thomasclavelia sp.
GGTCAATCTAAAGATATCGCAAGATATCTTTTTTTATTTGTTTAGACAAAATTATTCGGTTATAATATCATGTGGAGGAAATTCGAATGAAAGCTATTGGAATGTGGAAAATGTCTTACCAGGCATTTAAAAAGGCTAAGAAATTAAATGGTAAAGACTTTATTCTTAAAACCTTATCTTTAATAGAAGATGATGAAGATGTTCATACTGTTGGTACACATGCTTATGCCAATGCCGAACGTTTTCTTGAATTAGATGCAGCATATATGCATGGTGATTCCTTAATGATTGGTGCTGTAATGGGTGCTCGTCATATCAAGAATCCAATTAAAGTTGCCCATGCGTTATCAGATAATATCGTTAATAATATGTTGGTTGGAAATGGTGCTGACCATTATGCTAAAGAAATGAATTTTGAAACTTTAGAGGTATTGCCGACTTATGAAACTGACCAAATCGAAGTAACTCATGATACTTGTTCTGTAATTACTTTTGAAAATGGATCTTTAAACTTAGGCATTTCTTCGAGTGGTCGTGCTAATAAGCACGAAGGTCGCGTTGGAGATTCACCTTTAATTGGTTCAGGTTTCTACTGCGATGATGATACATGTGCTGTTGCCTTTACAGGTGATGGTGAAATGATTGCTCGTGGAGTTTTAGCTAAATCTGTATGTGATGAATACGCACGTACCAATAATCTTCAACAAGCCCTAGAAGATGTTTGTAATAAATATTTAAAGAAGATTTATAGTATTGGCTATAAAGATCCTTATTTTTCAGCCATTGCCATTGATAAAGATGGTAACTTTGGCGCTTATACATCACTTGAACTTTTTCCTTATACGGTTTTAAACGAAAATGATGTTAAATTGTACGTATGCGAAAATCAAAATGGTCATATGCATTTGGAACTTGCAAGTGTTGACTTTTTGAGAACGTATGAAGGTGATTAGTATGAAATTTATTACCCACTCATATTTAGAAACGATTGCACTAGGAAAGAAATTGGGTGCAATTCTTGAACCTAATAGTATCATCGCTATGAATGGTGATTTAGCCGCTGGTAAAACTACTTTTACCAAAGGAATTGGCCAAGGTTTAAATATTAAGCAAGTGATTAACTCCCCAACTTTTAATATTTTGAAGATATATAAAGGGGATAAAACCTTATATCATATTGATGCCTATCGTTTGGAAGAAAATCCATACGATTTAGGTTTTGAAGAATATATGGATGAAGGTGGTATCATGGTTATTGAATGGTATGATTACTTAAAAGATTTACTTAACCGTGATTATTTAGAACTTAAATTTACTTATGTTGATGAAGAAACGCGTGAAATTGAAATGATTCCTCATGGCGATTCATTTGACCACGTTTTAAAGGAGCTAGAAACATGTTAACACTGTGTATGGATACAGCTTATAAATATTTATCATTAGCACTTATTCGCGATGGTGAAATCATTGCAGCAATTGATGAACCTTGTTTTAAAAGACAATCAGAATTGCTCTTTGTTCGCTTGCAAGAACTATTCAAAAAAGCTAACTTGCAACCATTGGATATCGATAGTGTTTGCATCTCAGAAGGCCCAGGAAGCTATACTGGCGTTCGTATTGCGATGAGCGTTGCAAAGACGATTTGTGAAGTTGCACATTTGGATTTATATAAAATTTCAACTTTACGTTTATATGCCAATAATGAAGAAGATACCATGGTAATCCTTGATGCTCGTGCGAAACGCGCTTATGTCGGCATTTACAATCAAGGTGATATTGTCGAAGAAGATAAAGTTGAATATTTAGAAAATATTGAACTAAGTGATCATAATTTAATTGGCGACTTATCGTTATTTGGCCAAGAAGATAAGATGCCAAAAATTAGTGAATGTTTCAAAAATACTCAACATGTTTGGGAAAAACAAGAAAATATAGCTTATATGGTACCGAAGTACTTAAAAGAAAGTGACAGTTATTATCGATGAACATCAGTTTAATGCAAACTAGTGACATCGATGATGTCCTAACTTTAGAAAATCGCGTTTTCACTTCTTGTTGGAAACGTAAAGAATTAGAATTTGAAATCAATGACAATGAATATTCACAATTGTTTGTTTTAAGAGACGGCGAAACTTTGGTAGGTTATAGTGGTGTTTCAATTTTATTTGAAAGAGCTGAAGTCTTGACATTAGCTATTGCTCCTGAATATCAAGGTCAAAAGCTAGGTGAAAAGATGCTACGCCACTTAATCAAAGTAGCGCTGCATAATGAATGTGAAGTTATTTCATTAGAAGTTCGTAAATCAAATGTTAAAGCACTTGGTTTATATGAAAAATATGGTTTTATTACGATGCGTGTTCGTCCTTCCTATTATCAAGATAATTTTGAAGATGCATACGAAATGGCAAAACCACTTGGAGGTTTAGATGAAGAAGATTTTTGCGATTGAATCAAGTTGTGATGAAACGGCTTGTGCAATTATTAATGAAAATTTAGATATTGAAAGTTCGGTCGTTACAACCCAAATTGATGTACATGCTCGTTTTGGTGGCGTTATTCCTGAAGTTGCTAGTCGTATGCACGTTGAACAAATTTCAACAATGGTTAAAGAAGGCTTGAATGGTCAAAAAGTTGAAGATATGGATGCAATTGCTTATACAATTGGTCCTGGTTTAATCGGGTCGCTTCATGTTGGGGCTGCTGCAGCTAAGACTTTAGCGTTTTTCTACAATAAACCATTAATTGGTGTTCATCATTTAAAGGGTCATATTTTCGTTAACGAATTAATCGAACCTTTAACTTATCCATTGCTTGCATTAGTTGTCAGTGGTGGTCATACAGAACTTGTTTATATGAAAGATGATGATAGTTTTGAAATTATTGGTACAACATTAGATGATGCAATTGGTGAAGCTTATGATAAAGTTGCTCGTATCTTACACTTGCAATATCCAGGTGGTCCGAAGATTGATAAATTAGCCAAGGATGGTAAACCACATTATGAATTACCGATGCCAAAGGTTGATGGGTATAACTTTTCGTTCTCGGGCCTTAAGAATGCATGTCTACAATTGAATCAAAGACTTGAACGTAAAGGCGAGGCACTGGTAGATGCAGATTTAGCTTACGCCTTTCAAGAGACAGCTTTACATCATTTATTAAATAAAACTTTAAAAGTTATGGAAGACTATCCTGTTAATCATGTTTTAATTGCTGGTGGTGTTGCTTGTAACTCTCGTTTAAGAGAATTGATGAGTGAAAATATCAAGGGTGCAAAATTGACATTGCCACCACTTAAATACTGTACAGATAATGCGACAATGATTGGTGTTGCGGCTTTTAAAGAACTTGCTCATAATCGTTTTGTTGGTTTTGATGCACCGTCTAACCCATCAATGGGCTTAGATGAATAGTACTAGTGCTAATAAAATAAAATATGCACAAATGCGTTTTTCTATGCTAAAATAGTTCAAGGTAGGTGTTTTTATGGATAAAAATGTTTCGAAAGCAACTTTGCAAAGATATCCAATTTATTTAAAAGCTCTTAGAAAATTAAAGAGTATGGGTGTCGAAAGAATTATGTCTAAAGAATTATCGGAGTTTGTTGATATTCAGCCAACAACGATTCGTCGTGATTTTTCTTTAATTGGACATTTAGGTAAACAAGGTTATGGCTATAATGTTGATCAACTAATCGAAATATTTTCAAATAAATTAGGTGTTAATTTTGATGAAAAGATTATTTTGGTTGGAGCAGGTAACTTTGGTCGTGCTGTCTTGAATTATAACCGCTGGGATAATATCATTGGTAAGATTATTTGCGTCTTTGATAAACATCCAGAGAATATTCAAGGTTTATCAGTACCTGTTTATAACATTGACCAAATCAATGAAAAGATGCCAGAGGGATGTAAGATTGCCATTGTTACAATGTCAAATCAAGTCCAAGAAACTGTCGATCTGTTAATTGAAAATGGTATTGAAGGAATTGTTGATTTAACACGTCAACACTTCTCGGTTCCAAATAACGTTTGTGTTCGTAGTGTTGATATTATTTCAACAATCATCGAATTAGTATATGAAATTAACCGTAGAGATATTATAGGGGAATAAGGAATGTTAGATTTTAAAACTGTTAGAGAATTATATGAATTATGTTATTCTAAGAATCAATTAGAAATTGACCAATTAGAATATATTCAACTAGAAGGTTGGATTAGAACTAACCGCGATAATGGCGCTATTGGTTTTATTGAATTAAACGATGGTACTTATTTTAAGAATGTTCAAGTCGTTTATGATGATGCTTTAGCAAATCGTAAAGAAGTATCAAAATTCTTAACTGGTTCAAGCGTTTGCGTCACTGGTAAATTCATCTACACGCCAGATAGCAAACAACCATTTGAATTAAAGGCTACTGAAGTTACTTTAATTGGTGCTTGTGATGAAACATATCCAATGCAAAAGAAACGTCACTCATTTGAGTATTTAAGAGAAGTACCTCATTTAAGAGTTCGCACAAATACTTTCATGGCTGTTTATCGCTTGCGTAGCGCTTTGAGCATGGCTATCCATGAATTTTTCCAAAATCAAGGTTTCGTTTATGTGCATACTCCAATCATTACATCGATGGATGGCGAAGGTGCTGGTAATATGTTCCGTGTTACAACAATTGATAATCAAAACTTTGAAGAAGATTTCTTTGGTAAAGAAGCTCATCTTGCTGTAACTGGCCAATTACAAGTTGAAGCATTCTGCATGGCTTTCCGTGATGTTTATACGTTTGGTCCTACATTCCGTGCCGAAAATTCGCACACTGCTACTCACGCTGCTGAATTCTGGATGATTGAACCAGAAATTGCCTTCGCAGATCTTGAAGACAATATGGATTTAATCGAAGATTTAGTTAAGTATTGCATCAACTATGCTTTAGAAAACTGTCCAGAAGAAATGAAATTCTTCAATCAATTCATTGATAAGACATTAATCGAAAGAATTACTAAATTAAAAGATGCACATTTTAGAAGAATGACATATACAGAAGCTATCGATTACTTATTAAAGGCTGATGTGAAGTTTGAAAATAAAGTATACTGGGGCATGGACTTAAATTCCGAACATGAAAAATACATCTGTGAAAAGATTGTTGGTGGTCCGGTATTCTTGACTGATTATCCAAAAGATATCAAAGCTTTCTACATGCGTTTGAACGATGATGGTAAGACTGTTGCCGCATGTGATTTACTAGTGCCACAAATCGGTGAATTAGTCGGTGGCTCACAACGTGAAGAACGTTATGATGTGCTTAAACAACGTATGGAAGAATTAGGCATGGATATCAAGACTTATGAGTGGTATCTAGATCTAAGAAAATATGGTGGTTGTAAGCATGCTGGCTTTGGTGTTGGTTTTGAAAGATTGGTAATGTATCTAAGTGGTATGCAAAATATTCGTGATGTATTGCCTTTCCCAAGAACACCAAAGAATTTAAATTTATAATTTATAAAGGGGAAATCTTCCCCCTTTATTTTTAAGAAGGAGTTTGTATGATTTATCAAATTAGCAAAGGCACCATGTTTTTTGGTGCAAATGATGTCTTTGAAAATATCGATTTTGAAGTCAATGAAAACGAAAAAATCGCCATCGTTGGTCGCAATGGTTGTGGTAAATCAACTTTACTAAAAGTTATGATGGGGGAACTTGAACTGAGTTCAGGCCAAGTGCACCGCAATAACTCCATGACAATTGGTTATCTTGAACAAAATGCCTTTAATAATGAAAATAATTTAGTTATCGATGAATTCTTAAGTGTCTTCAAAGATGTTATTGCTCGTGAAGAAGAATTGGCTAACCTATCTAAATTGATGGAAACAGACCATAGCCAAAAAAATATTGACCGTTATGCCAAATTAGAGACTGAGTTTCAATATCTTGGTGGTTATACTTATCAAAGTGATATCAAGACAGTCTTTAATGGTTTTGGTTTCAACGAGGAAGATTTAAAGCGTCCACTAAATTCTTTTTCAGGTGGTGAAAAGACAAAAATTGGTTTTGCAAAGTTACTGCTTTCAAAACCCGATTTAATCTTGCTTGACGAACCTACGAATCACTTAGATTTAAAGACTATCGAATGGCTTGAAACATATTTAAGTAAATATAATAAAGCTGTTGTCTTAGTATCCCATGATCGTGCATTCTTAGATAAAACCGTGAATATTATCTACGAAATCGAATACGGAAGTATTAAAAAATATAGTGGTAACTATTCTTCATTCCAACGCCAAAAGAAAGAAAACCTCTTACGTCAAGAAACTTTATATCGTTACCAACAAAAGGATATTAAACGCCTTGAAGAATTAATTGAGAAATATCGATACAAAGCAACCAAAGCTAAGATGGTGCAAAGCAAGATTAAATATCTTGAAAAAATGGATCGTATCGAAGATCCAAAGGCGGCTGATACAAAAGTCTTTAAAGCTCACTTTGCTTCTAGAGTTAGAGGCGGCAAGAATGTCTTGTCACTCGATCATTTTAGTTTTGGTTATGGTGATGAAAAATTGGGCGAAGTAACCTTAGATATTTTAAGAGGCGATCGTATTTGCATCATGGGTGATAATGGCACAGGTAAATCGACCTTGTTAAAGACAATTATTGGTGAACTAAAAGAACTGAGTGGTTATAAAATGTTTGGCCATCAAATCGAAATTGGTTATTTTGATCAAACACTTGCTGCTTTAAATTCATCAAAGACAGTACTTGAAGAATTGTGGGATGAACATCCTGAACTTGATAATACAGCTATCCGTTCAGTCCTTGGTGCTTTTCTATTTTCTAGCGAAGAAGTCTTTAAAGAATTAAATGTTTTATCGGGTGGTGAAAAAGTTAGATTAGCTTTAGCAAAACTAATGCTTAAGGGTGCTAACTTCTTAATTCTTGATGAACCGACAAACCATTTAGACATTGTATCCAAAGAAGCGCTAGAAAATGCTTTAATGTCATATGATGGTACGATTTTATTTGTATCGCATGATCGTTATTTTATTAAAAATATTGCAACATCTTGCTTATTATTAGAAAACGGTCAAGCAACTTATTATCCTGATGGTTATAAAGACTACATAGATGAAAAGAAAAAGGTAGTTGCAGAAGATACAAAAAGTGAAGTGCCAGTTAAAGTCGTAAAGAATGTTAAACCAAAAGCTAAATATAATTTAAAGAAGATTGAAGCACGTATTAGCGAACTCGAAGAATTATTAGAAGAAAAACGTGAATTACGCTTTGAGCCAGAATATTATCATGATCATTTCAAAATGCAGGCTTTAGATGAAGAAATTGATGACATTCACAATCTGCTTCATCATGAAATGGAAAATTGGG
Source organism: Thomasclavelia sp. (assembly GCA_020024765.1). Lineage (GTDB taxonomy): Bacteria > Bacillota_I > Bacilli_A > Erysipelotrichales > Erysipelotrichaceae > JAHHTG01. The sequence goes on from JAHHTG010000004.1 coordinate 7,378, forward strand.
AAGCGGCTATGGAAGAAAAGGAAGAAATGGGCTTATAGCATATACTCAAAGAATTGTGAATATGTTAAAATTGTAGAGGAATAAAACGATTATTTAATAGGAGGAAATCTTAAATGGCTAATTGTTTAGTAGCTCAAAGTGGTGGACCAACTTCGGTTATTAATGCAACAGTTGCAGGAGTTGTTAAAGCCAACCAAATGAATCCATATTATGAACACGTATATGGCGGCTTGAATGGAATTGAAGGGATTTTAGAAGAAAGATTTGTAGATTTAACACAAATGTCTGATGAAGAAAATCGTATCTTAAGACAAACACCTGCTAGTGCATTAGGTTCTTGCCGTTACAAATTAAAACGTGATAACGTTGAAGATTTCGAAAAGATTTTAAAAATTATGGAAAAGTATGACATTGAAACGTTATTTTACACAGGTGGTAATGATTCAATGGATACTGTTGCAGCACTAAGTGAATATGCAAGTGCTCACGGTATTACTGACCGTAGATTTGTTGGTTGTCCAAAAACTGTTGATAACGACTTGCAACATATTGATCACTGCCCAGGTTTTGCAAGTGCGGCTAAATTTATAGCAAATACTGCTTTAGCTACGTGGTTAGATGTAAATGTCTATACTCGTCAAGAAGTATTTATTCTTGAAACAATGGGACGTGATGCTGGTTGGTTAGCAGCTAGTTCGTGTTTAAGTGGAGTTGTTGACTTAGTATTACTTCCAGAAGTTGTCTTTGATAAAGAAAAATTCTTAGCTGAAGTTTCAAAATGTATCGCTGAAAAGAATAAATGTTACGTCGTTGTATCAGAAGGATGCAAATATGCTGATGGCACATACATTACAGCTGGTGAAGTTAAGAACGATGGCTTTGGCCATGCAATCTTAGGTGGTGCTGCTAACGCTCTTAAGAATATGATTCTTGAAAGTGGTGTTTCTAAACGTTGTAAAGTTCAAGACTTATCAACAGCTCAAAGATGCTATGTTACAAGCCAATCAAAAGTTGATGTTGAAGAATCATTCCAATTAGGTATGTCAGCCCATATGAGATCTTGTGATCCAACATTTACTGGTAAAATGGTTGGTATCAAACGTAAAGATCAAGCTGAATACGACATCGAATTCTTTGCGATTGATGCAAGCTTAGTTGCAAACTATGTTAAAGCATTCCCTGCTGAATGGATTTTACCTGATTATCATGGTATTAGCGAAGAAGCATACAATTATTTAAGACCATTAGTTAATGGCTCACCAGTAATTGTTTATAAGAATGGTTTACCAGCATATGTTAAACCATACTATATGCGTTAATCTCACAGAAAAATCACATGATAATTTATAACCTAGATTTCACAATCTAGGTTATTTTTTGGAAAAATTAATCTGTAGTAACAACTAAAATTATTTGTCTAGATTAAACGTGAAAATATTCCATGTAAAAATTTACATTATTACGATTTATGAAAATATTTACATTTTATGATTAGATTATTTTCATTCATTTAACTTTATTTGGATATTTTGTTGAATATCGATTATTTATATACTAAAATTTAAACATGCAAATATTGCAAGAAAATGAGGAGGAAAGAAAATGAAGAAATTATTTACTTTATTATTCTGTGCTCTATTAGCTACTACATTAGTCGGATGTGGTAACAGTGACTCTGGTAAAACTGGAAACAACTCCGAATTAGTAGTTGCTACTTCAAGAGAGCTATCTACTATGGACTATGTCCTAACAGCTCTAGTAACTGACCATGAAATCAATGCAAACTTGGTTGATGGTTTACTAGAAAATGACAATTATGGTCATCTAGTTGGTGCCCTAGCTGAAACTTGGGAATCTAACGAAGATGCAACTGTGTGGACATTCCACTTAAGACCAGGTGTTAAATGGGTAACAAACACTGGCGAAGAATATGCAGAAGTGGTTGCAGATGACTTCGTAACTGGTCTAAGACACGGTGCTGAATTCGATTCAGGTGTAGCTTGGTTGCTAATGGGAACTATTAAAGGTTACTCTGAATACATGAATTCAGACCTCAGTGATGAAGCTTGGGAACAAGTTGGCATTAAGGCATTAGATGATTACACAGTTGAATATACTATGGAGGCATCTACTCCTTACTTCGCTTCAATGACAACATACAGCGTATTATACCCAATCAATCGTACATTCCTAGAATCTAAAGGTGCTGGATGTGCATTAGGTGCTCCAGATTCATCTACATGTGAATTCGGTACAGTTGCATTAGATTCTATCCTTTATAACGGTGGTTATATCTTAACTAAGAACGACTCTAAGTCTTCAGCAGTTCTAACAAAGAACCAATCATACTGGGATGCTGAACATGTATACTTAGAAAAAGTAACTCGTATCTATGATGATGGACAAGATCCATATTCAATCATCAAGGGTTTCGAACAAGGCACTTATGCATCGGCGGCTTTAAACCCAACTTGGGAAGACTATGATTCATACGTTGAAAAATATGCAGACAATACATATTATTCATTGCCTAACCCATCTGTATTCGGTGTTGTATTCAACTTTGGACGTCGTGTATTCAACGAAACAAACTATGCAGATGATTTAACTCTAAGACAAAATACTAGAGATGCAGTCTTAAATGAAAACTTCCGTAAGGCATTACGTGCTGCATTTGATAGAGTTTCTTATCTATCTATCAGCGCTCCTAAAGATTTAGCTACAGCTAGTCTACGTAACATTAACAACTTCCCAGAAGCTGGTTTAACTAGCGATGGTAAGGGTTACCATACATTAGTAGAAGAAGCTTATACTGAATTAACAGGCGAAACAGTTAATTTACAAGATGGACAAGATCCTTGGTACAGTCCAGAAAAAGCTATGGAATACATCGAAGCTGCTAAGGCTGATGGTATCCAATTCCCAGTTCATCTAGATATGCTAGTAATCGAAACTTCTGATAAAATTGTTAAAGAAGCTAACTCAATGAAACAATCAGTTGAAGCTGCCACTGAAGGCAACATCATCATCGAGTTAGTATTAAGATCAGAAGATACAGTTCGAGCTATCGCATTCGAAAATATGGATCCATATCAATCAGATTACGATATCTCAACATTCACTGGTTGGGGTCCGGACTATGAAGATCCAAAATCATTCATCGATATCTACTCACCAACTACAGGTTACTATATGACTTCGGTAGGTTTAGGAACTGTTGATTTTGACGGTAACGTGGCGGACCTTGAAATTAAGGAAAAAGTTGGGTTAATGGATTATGAAGAAACATATCGTGCAGCTGATGCAATCACTGATGATATGGATGCTCGTTATAAAGCATTCGCTAAAGCTGATGCATTATTAATTTCAAATGCTTTCTTCTTACCAGGTCAACAAGATAGGCGTGTTCAAACAGTTTCGAGAATTGTTCCATTCACAAAGTGTCACTCAGTAACTGGTATTTCAGAATTCAAATATAAAGGTATTCAATTACAAGACGATATTGTTACTACAGAACAATACAATACTGCTAAAGCAGATTGGGAAGCACATAAGTAGTTTTAGTTGGGTTTCATCGTTAATTTAACGTAATTAAATCTAAAATGAGGATTGGGCCCCCACTGGGTCCAGTTCCTCATTTTTTAACGAAATAAAGGAGATTATATGAAAAAATACGTTTTTGGCAGAATTTTAAAATCTCTAATATCAATCGTTGCCGTAGTTTCCATTGTTCTTGTCATGGTTTACAGCTTAATTCCTGTATCACAAATTTTCCAAAATGATACAGCTTATAAGAAATTACAAGCTAACCAAAAGACTGTGTATAAGTACAACAAGCTGGAAGAACTAGGTTATCTGCAATATTATTCAACAGGAGAAATGTGTTCTGAACTAAGTGATGATCATGCATCATGCATTATCCCGGGCTCAGACGAAAACAAGAGGGTCTTACAAGCATTTGAAGATCAAGGTTACACTGTTGAATTGTTAGATAAGAATGATATTCTTAGAGGTCAATCAATTGCCTACAAGTACTACAACAACTTTGAATTAATTATCAACTTCTTCTCAGACTTAGTAAAAGTTGATAATCCTTTCGCTGTTAAAGATGAACTTAATCCAGATTTAGAACGTAAATACTATGTTGGTACAACACCAACTAATGGTCTTGCGATTATGTGTAGTGGTTGTGAATACAAATATCAATTATACACTGATACTCATTTCCCATTTATTCACCAAAATATCGTACGTTTAGAATTTGGTATTTCATACCCAACTCTTCAAGGTCTACAAACAAGTGATGTAATTGGTTTAGGTCAAGGTTCAATTGAATCATTTGAACAAACATTCCCAACTGGTTCAACACAAATGAGCCCAATTATGCAAACAACTTGTAAATATAAACAAAAACTTGACCACTTAGATGAAGTTAAATTTAACGACCACTATGCAAACTGTGAAATTAAATACGATTCACCATCAATGATTATGACATCATATATTTTTGGTGTGGCTTCATTAATTATTTCTTACCTCGTTGCATTACCAGCAGGTGTTGCAATGTCTCGTAATAAAGGTAAATTAGTAGATAAGATTGGTATCGTATATATCAACTTACTAATTGCCGTTCCTTCATTAGCTTTCATTTTCTTCCTAAAATATATTGGTATGGGCTTCGGTTTACCTGATCGATTCCCACAACTTGGTTTCGGAGATTACCGTTCGTATGTCTTACCAATCATTATCTTAGCGTTATTAAATACACCAAGCTTAATGATGTGGATTAGACGTTACATGATTGACCAATCTAACGCCGACTACGTTAAATTTGCTAAAGCAAAAGGCCTATCACGTAAAGAAATCTTCAACAATCACATTTTAAAGAATGCGATTATTCCGATTGTAAATGGTATTCCAAGTTCAATCGTATTATGTATCTCAGGTGCGTTGATTACAGAATCTGTATTCTCTATTCCTGGTATGGGTAAGATGTTACCAGATGCTATCAAAGCCTCAAACAACAACATGGTTATTACTTTAACATTCATTTTCACAGCGTTATCAGTATTCTCAGTATTAATTGGTGACTTATTGATGACAGTTGTCGATCCACGTATTCAATTAACTGCGAAAGGAGATAAGTAAGATGACAGATCCACGTTTTGAATTTGTAAATGTCGATGATACAGCATCTGAACATATTGCAGCTCCTAAGTACAGTTACTGGCAAAGCGTTTGGAAGAAGTTCTTCTCTTCCAAAGTTGCTATTTGCATGTTGCTAATCGTATTATTTGTTGTTTTAATGTCAATCTTTCATCCAATGATTTCTCATTATGATAACTTAAATCAAGAATTTATTAACGATCCTTCAATGCATTTCTTACGTCCAAGTGCCGAACACTGGTTTGGTACTGATGATGTAGGTCGAGATATGTTCGATATGGTTTGGGCTGGTACTCGTACAAGCTTACTTGTAGCCTTTACAGCTACTGCGATTTCTACAATTATCGGTGTTATCGTTGGTATGTTCTGGGGTTACTCAAAGAAGATGGATGTGATTATGATTGAAATTTACAACGTAATCGCAAACATCCCATTCACATTACTTGCGATGATTTTAATGTATGCCTTTGGTGGTGGTGTACCACAATTAATCTTTGCGTTATGTTGCACAAACTGGATTAATACCGCTTATTTCATGCGTGTTCAAGTAATGATTATTCGTGACCGTGAATATAACATGGCTTCTAAATGTCTTGGTACTCCAGTTTCGAAGATTATTGTGCATAATATTTTACCTTACTTAATTTCGGTAATCGTTACAAGTGTCTCACGTGACGTTCCTAACTTTATTTCTTATGAAGTATTCTTGGGTTACGTTGGTGTAGGTTTAACTCAAGAAACCGCATCACTTGGTCGTATCGTACAAAATAATGCTCAATACATGACATCTGCTGCATATCTATTTGTTATTCCAGTATTTATTACTGCGTTAATTTCAGTTTCTTTATATATCGTTGGACAAACTTTAGCCGATGCAAGTGATCCACGTACACATATGATTTAGGGAGGTCAATTATGGAAGAAAAAAATATTGTTTTATCTGTAAAAGATCTAGAAGTTAAATTTAAAGTGCGTGACCGCATCTTAACTGCTATTCGTAATATTTCTTTAGATTTCGAAGAAGGTAAAGTTGTTGCTATCGTAGGTGAATCGGGTTCTGGTAAATCTGTTTTCACAAAGACTTTCACTGGTATGCTAGAAGTAAACGGTGAAGTATCAAATGGTGAAATTTGGTTCGAAGGTAAGAATCTTCTTGAATTTAAGACAGATTCTGAATGGGAACAAATTCGTGGCCGCAAGATTGCAACTGTTTTCCAAGATCCAATGACTTCATTAAATCCAGTTCGTACAATTGGTTATCAAATTTCTGAAGTTATCATTAAACACCAAGGCAAGTCAAAAGAAGAAGCTAAGAAATTAGCAATCGATTTAATGACTCGTGTTGGTATTCGTGATGCTGAACTTCGTTATGATGAATATCCATTTATGTATTCTGGTGGTATGCGTCAAAGAATCGTTATTGCGATTGCTTTAGCATGTCGTCCTAAAATCTTGGTGTGTGATGAACCAACTACTGCTCTTGATGTAACTATTCAAGCTCAAATTATTCGTTTGATTAAAGAGTTAGCTCAAGAATATGGCTTTACTACAATCTACATTACTCACGACTTAGGTGTCGTAGCTAACGTAGCTGATGTAGTAGCTGTTATGTATGCTGGTCAAATTATTGAATATGGTACTGTCGAAGAAATCTTCTACGATCCACGCCATCCATATACTTGGGGTCTATTATCTTCGTTACCTCAACTTGGTGAAAAAGGTCAAGAATTGTTTGCGATTCGTGGTACACCACCTAGTTTATTTGAAGAAATTCATGGTGATGCATTTGCTCCTCGTAGCCAATACTCTATGAGAATTGACTTCGAAGAAGAACCACCAATGTTCAAAGTAAGTGATACACATTATGCAAAGACTTGGTTATTGGATCCTCGCGCTCCAAAGGTTGAACCACCTCACGCAATTCGTAACTTGCACGAACATATGCTTGAACTAACTAAAAAGGGAGGTATTTATGGCGAACGATAATCGTGAAAAACTATTAGAGGTTAAACATCTAGAAGTTACTTTCCATAATGGTAAACGTCCATTCCGTGCTGTTAAGAATGCCAACTTTGATATCTACAAGGGCGAAACTTTTGCACTTGTAGGTGAATCTGGTTCAGGTAAGACTACAATCGGTCGTGCAATCATCCGTTTAAATAACGTATCAGATGGTGAAATTCTATACCATGGTAAAAAAATCAGTGGTAAGTTAACTAAGGAAGAGCAACGTGATGTTGTAAGAAATATCCAAATGATCTTCCAAGATCCAGCTGCATCATTAAATGAACGTGCAACTATCGACTATTGTGTATCAGAAGGTTTATACAATTTTAAATTATTCAAGGATAATGAAGATCGCGAACGTAAGGTTGATGAAGCATTAAGTTCGGTTGGTCTATTGCCAGAACATAAATCACGTTATCCACATGAATTTTCAGGTGGTCAAAGACAACGTATTGGTATCGCACGTGCAATGGTTATGGAACCAGAATTCATTATCGCTGATGAACCTATCTCAGCATTAGATGTTTCAATTCGTGCACAAGTTCTAAATTTAATGAATAAATTTAAAGAAGAACGTGGATTAACTTATTTATTCATTGCCCATGATTTATCAGTTGTACGTTACTTCTCAGATCGTATCGCTGTAATTCATAAAGGTAGAATTGTAGAAATTGCGCCAACTGAGATTTTATTCAAGTTTCCACTTCACCCATATACTCACTCATTATTACAAGCTGTTCCAATGCCAGATCCACGTATTGAAAAGAACAAAGAACTAATCATTTACGATGAATCAAAACGTGATTTATCTGGTGAAAAACCTCAATTACGTGAAATTCGTCCAGGACACTTTGTGTTCGCAAATGATCGTGAAATGAAAGAGTATGAAGCAAAACTTAATGAAATGGAAAGCGAAGCAAAAGAAGGTTAATCCAACCTTCTTTTTTTATTGAAAACTATGCGAATAATATTTGTAGATATTGATGGCACCCTCGTTGATTGTAAAAGAGGGATGCATAAACCAAGCGAAGCAACAATTAATGCGATTAAACAACTTCAAATGAACGGAGACCTTGTTTTAATTGTTTCTGGGCGCCCTAAGTGTTTGCTTGATAAGAACATCCTAGGGTTGAATGTTGATGGTTACATCCTTGCAAATGGTGGATATATTGAATATAAGAATCAAGTGATTATTGAGAATCGTTTAAGCGAAGAAGCGGTTAATCGAATTATTGATTATGCGAATAAAATCAATTGTCCTTTCTATTTAGAAACAGCTGAACATGTTTATTCGCAATTGTTAGATAGCAAGATTCATCACGATTATTTCGATGATTGGAAAGTTGATGAAGCACTAGCACCTTATGATAATATATCTCGTTATTATACCGCTGCTATGATGGCACTTAATCATGATGATGTTCTACTTCAAGATTGTTATGAAGAATTAAAAGATATTTTAGATTTAACTCGTCAAGGTGGATTATATGCATATGATATCAATGTAAAAAATTTAAATAAAGGTTGTGGTATTAATCAATTTTTATCTTATTTAAACGTACCTAATATTGAAACATATGCCTTTGGTGATGGACAAAATGATATCACGATGATGGAAGTAGTAGATTACCCAATTGGTATGGGTAATGCATGCGAAGAACTGAAACCCTATTGTAAATTCTTAACTGAAGATGTAATGGATGATGGCTTTGTGAAAGGCCTTCAACGTTATCAAATCATTTAGTTAATGAATGTATTATAATAATTATAAAGAGGCTATTTATGATTATTCAAAGTAAAAGAATTTGGACTGGAAATGAATTCATTGCTGCGCAAATTAAAATTACAAACGGCAAGATTGAAGCTATTCTTCCTTATGACAAAGAAATGGTTGATTTTGATTACCACAATCTTAGAATTGTTCCGGGTTTTATTGATATTCATACCCATGGTGCTTATGGTTTTGATACCAATGACGCTAATCCAAAAGGTTTAAGAAACTGGGTGGAAAATATCGTAAAGGAAGGTGTTACTGGAATTTGTCCGACAACTATTACACAAAGTAAAGCTATCCTAAGTAATGCTTTGTCTAATGTTGCAAAGGTGGTTGAAGAAGGATATGAAGGTGCAGAAATTTTAGGCATTCATTTCGAAGGTCCGTATTTAAACAAAATTCGTAAAGGAGCACAACCAGAAGAATACATTGTTAAGGCAGATATTGAAGAATTCAAAGAATATCAAAAGAAAGCCCATGGTTTAATAAAAATTGTAACCATGGCTTGTGAACTTGATGAAGACTTTAAATTAACTCATTATCTCTGTGAAAATGGTGTTGTGGTATCGTTAGGCCATAGTGATGCAACATATCAAGAAGCGATTATGAGTATTGTGAATGGTGTGAAGTCAATGACACATATCTATAATGGTATGCGACCATTTCATCATCGTGAGCCCGGTATTGTTGGTGCAGCTTTTAGATGCCATAATGTTTACGGCGAAATTATTTGCGATGGACTTCATTCGGACTTTGCATCATTAAATAATCTCTATCACGCTAAGAATGATCGTATAATCATGATTAGCGATTCGTTACTACTAAAAGGCTTAACGCCAGGTACTAAAAAGTTGTTTGGTGGTCATCTAATTGAACTATATCAGGATGGTAGTGCTCATCTAGTGGAAACTGGCGGATTAGCTGGTTCAACCCTTAAAATCAATGAAGGATTGAAGAATTTAGTGGAAAATGCGCTTGTACCATTTGATTATGCGTTAAATTCATGTACAATTAATCCAGCACGATTACTTAAAGTTGATAATCGTAAAGGCAAACTCGTTGCTGGATATGATGCTGATATTGTGGTCTTGAATGACGATTATTCGGTTTTGCAAACGTATACAAAGGGTTTTGCCCGTTTATAAAAAATTAAAGGAGAACTAAATCATGGGATTAGGAGAAAAAATTAAAGATTTCATCGCTCCACAAGTTGAAGAAGATAGCGGTGAATTAGAATTAACTGAACAAGAAGCACAAAACTTAAGCCAATATGAAAATCCAAAATTAGAGGGTGCTACTAAGATTGTGTCTAATGCTAATATCGTTTTATTTGAACCTCGTCACTTTGACGAAGCAAGCGAAATCGCCGATCACGTTAAAGCTCAAAAGGCTTGTGTTGTAAACTTACACAGATTGGATGGTGAATACCGTCGTCGTGCTGTCGATTTCTTAACAGGTGTTGTTTACGCTTTAGATGGTACAATCAAGAAAATTGATTCAAACTTAATTTTATGTTCACCTAAATCAATGATTGTCGGTGGCGACATCAATTTAGGTCCTGTATCAGACGAAAAAGAATAGACTTTTAAATCCTATTGTGGGATAATTATTTACGTTAAGCAAAGATTAAGACATGTTCATATAAGGGACGTTTAAGCGAGACATGGATGGTGTAAGGTGTCACGGAAGTTATATGAAATATCACTTATGAGCTATAGCGAAGAAAAGCGCTATCGTTACTCGCGTTAAGAGTTAAGTAAGAAATTAAGGTGGTACCTCGCTTTATGCGACCTTTGGTGCTACCTTTTTATTTTGGTTAGAGGAAGAGGGAGAGAAAATGGATTATAAAGATACTCTACATATGCCCAATACAACCTTTGAAATGCGCGGAAACTTGCCTAAGAAAGAGCCTCGCTTTTTAGAGAAATGGGAAAAAGAAAATCATTATCAAGAAATTCTAAAGAAAAACGAAGGACACGACTCATTCGTTCTACATGATGGTCCACCATATGCAAATGGTAACTTACATGCTGGTACAGCTATGAATCGCTCGATTAAGGATATTATTGTTCGTTCAAAAGCAATGGCTGGTTACTATACACCATACTTCCCAGGTTGGGATACACACGGTTTGCCAATTGAAAACGCTATCCAAAAGTTAGGTGTTAATCGTAAAGAAGTTACACCGACTGAATTCCGTTTAAAGTGTGCTGAATACGCAAAGGGCCAAATCAAAACACAAATGGCGACAATGAAACGTTTGGGTCAAGTTGCTGATTTTGAACACCCATACATTTCTTTGCAAAAAGGTTTTGAAGCTCGTCAAATTAAATCATTTGCTAAGATGGCGTGTGATGGTATGATTTTCCAAGGTTTAAAACCAATTTATTGGTCTCCATACCAAGAAACAGCGATTGCTGATAGTGAAATCGTTTATTTTGATCGTAAAGATCCAACTATCTTCGTAGCATTTGATGTTTTAGATGGTAAAGGTGTTTTAACCGAAAACGAAAGATTCGTTATTTGGACAACAACTCCTTGGACAATTCCAGCAAACTTAGCAATCTGCTTAAATGAAGGTTTTGATTATGCGGTTGTTAAGACTGAAAAAGGTAATTTAGTCATGCTTGCAAGTAAGGTTGACGAATTACTTCCTAAGTTCAAACTAGAAAATTTAGGTATTATCAAGACATTCAAGGGTCGTGAACTAGAAGGCATTACAGTTAAGCATCCATTCTATCCAGAAAGACCAAGTGTTGTCATTTTAGGTAGCCACGTTACTGACGAAGACGGTACTGGTTGTGTTCATACAGCTCCAGGCCATGGTTTAGATGACTTCTATGTTGGTATGAAATATGGATTGAAGGCTTTCTGTCCAGTTGATGAAAAAGGTTGCTTAACTCATGAAGCTGGTGAATTCTTAGAGGGTAAATTTGTCTTTGATGCAAATAAGGATGTTACTGTTAAACTAGATGAATTAGGCAACTTAATGGCTATGGAATGGGTAACCCATAGTTATCCACATGATGACCGTTTAAAGAAACCGGTTATTTTCCGCGCTACTGTACAATGGTTTGCTTCAATCGATAAGATTAAAGACCAATTACTTGCAGCCCTTAAAGAAGTTAACTTCTTAAATTCATTTGGTGAAGTTCGTTTAACTAATATGATTAAAGATCGCACTGACTGGTGTATTTCTCGTCAAAGATTATGGGGCGTTCCAATTCCTATCATCTATAACGAAGATGGTTCACCAATCATTGAAGAAAAAGTCTTTGATCACATTGCTGATTTAGTTGCTGAACATGGTTCAAACATTTGGTTTGAATTAGAACCTAAAGATTTATTACCAGAAGGATATACAAATCCTAAATCGCCTAATGGTAAGTTCACTAAAGAAAAAGATATCATGGATGTTTGGTTCGACTCTGGTTCATCTTTTAACGAACTAGAAGCTCGTGGTTATAAATTCCCTTGTGACTTATATTTTGAAGGTAGTGACCAATACCGTGGTTGGTTTAACTCTTCATTAATTGTTTCGGTTGCAACTAAGGGTAAAGCTCCATATAAGAATGTTCTATCACATGGTTATGTGGTTGACTCAAAGGGTGAAAAAATGTCAAAATCAGTTGGTAATACAATTAACCCAATTGATGTTGTAGAAAAATATGGTGCCGATATCTTGCGTTTATGGGCTGCAACAACTGACTTTAAGGCTGATATGAGAATTGGCGATTCAAACCTTAAACAAGTTTCTGAACAATATCGCAAAATTCGTAATACATCACGTTTCTTACTAGGCAACATCAACCCAGAAGATTTTGATATCAAGAAGAACGGCTTAGCATATGAAGAACTTGAAGAAATTGATCGCTATACATTATGCCAATTAAATAAGATTAATAAGATTGTTCAAGCTGCGTATGATAAGTTTGATTTTATTCAAGCTACTTCAACATTAACTAGCTTTATGACAAACGAACTAAGCGCTTATTATTTAGATTGGACAAAAGATATTTTATATATCGAAGATGTTGATTCTAAACGTCGCCGTCAAGTTCAAACAGTTATCTGGCATTGCGTTGATACATTAGTTAAGTTATGGTGCCCAGTACTTTGCTACACAAGCGAAGAAGTGTGGGAAACATTTGCTTCTGGTGAAGCTGCATCTGTTCACTATACTCACTTCAACAAAGTTCTTGAATATGCTGATGAAGAAATGCTTACTAGCAAATTTGCTAAGTTAAATGTGATTCGTGATGATATTCTTAAAGCTCTTGAAGAAGCACGTCAATCAAAATTAATCGGTAAAGCTCTCGAAGCCCATGTCTTAGTTCATGTTGACCAAGAAACTAAAGATTTATTAACAAGTACATTTGGTGACAATATTCATCAATGGTTAATTGTTTCAAAATTCAGTTTCACTGATGAAACATTAACGAAGTACGAAACAATCGAAGTTAAGATTGAAAAGGCTGAAGGCACTGTATGTCCACGTTGTTGGAACATTGCACCTTCAACTAACGAAGATGGATTATGTCCAAGATGTCGTGCTATCTTAGCTCGCAAAGCTAAGTAGTTATTTAACACAAAACTTTTAAGGAGAGGCGTAAATTTAACGCCTTTCTTTTTAAATTTGAATTCTCGATTTTTAGATTGCGAATCGGAGGAAATTTGTTACAATTTAATTATGAATAAAAATTTTAAAGAACGAACCTTCTTTCAACAAATTTTAACAATTTCGTTGTCAGGGATTATCATTGTGCTTTTTTATTATGCTTTGCACAATATGAATATTGTAAAGAATCTCATGCATGATGTTTTAGATATCTTCATGCCTTTCATCTTCGCTTTAGTTATTGCTTTTTTAATGGCACCTTTTGTGGTGAGAACCCAAGAAAAACTGTCAATGGTAATTAAGAAAGAACGTTCAGCTAGAACGTGGGCATCAATTATTGGTGTTTTATTCTTATTACTAGTCATTGCATTATTCTTGTTGGTGTTAATTCCACAAATTGTTTCTTCAGCTGTTAGTTTAGTCAATAATATTCAAGGATATTTTAAAACTACAAGTGTTATTTTGGAAGAAATTGCTAGAGAACTTAATCTAACCAAAGAAACTATTGATTGGTTGATGAGTTATTCTAATCAATTAGTTGAAGGTATTTTGTCATTCATTCAAGAAAGTGTTCCGAAGTTAATGAATTTAACTTATACAACATTGAGTGGTATCTTCTCATTCATCATCGGATTAATCATTGCAGTTTATATCTTAATTGATCAAGATTCATTATTAAGACAATTTAACATGGTTTTAGATGCCTTCTTAAAGCCATCGCAAGCTGAATACGTAAAGAGAGTTGTTTGCCTAAGTGGCGAAAAATTTAATCGCTTCGTGGTTGGCAAATTAATCGATTCGCTGATTATTGGTATCTTATGTTTCTTTGCGATGAATTTCTTGCATTTGGATTATTCGGTTTTAATTAGTTTTGTTATCGGCATTACGAATGTTATTCCAGTCTTTGGACCATTTATAGGCGCGCTTCCATGCTCATTCATTTTGCTAATTGTCGATCCGATGCAAGCATTGTGGTTTGTTTTAATGATTGTTGTCTTGCAACAACTCGATGGTAATATCATTGGGCCTAAGATTCTTGGAGATTCCATGGGTCTATCAAGTTTCTGGATTATGTTTGCCATCTTAATTGGTGGTGGATTATTCGGGGTTGTCGGTATGTTCCTTGGCGTGCCAATTTTCTCGGTAGTTTATATCTTAGTCAAAGAATTGGCTCAAACTAAAATCGATGATAAGAAGGAACTACAAATGGCAGAAACATCTCAAGCAAATCAAAATAAATAGTTAAATTAATATGCCTGTTGATTAATTCAACAGGCATATTTTATCTAGATAAAAGAAAAGAGCGTAAACGCTCTTGTTTTTAAAATACCATATCTTCAAGTCGAACTTCAGTAATTTCTGGAACTTCTTCCATGACAATTCTTTCGATGGCTTCTTTTAAAGTAAAATCCAATGTTGAACAACCAACACAAGCACCGAAGACTTTGACATAAGCGACAGTATCTTCGATTCTGGTTAAGACAACATCACCACCATCGGCTTGGATGAAAGGACGAATCTTCTCAACTACAGCTTCAACTTGACTGAATAACTCTTCCATAGTTTCTCCTTTTAAAATAAGTAAAATATAAGTGAAACAATTAATCCAAGAATTGTTCCGCCGATAACTTCAGACCACTTGTGGCCTAAGATATCTTTGATATTTTCGTTATAAATTGATGCATCTAAAACGATATCTTCATCGTTCTTTAAATCTTTGACAATTTGTTTTGTCAACTGAATATTTTTACCGGCATAGTAACGCACGTTAGCGGCGTCATAAGCTACGATACAACTAAGTGCTAAGGCAACGGCGAAAGTTGTGCTATTAAAACTATCTTGCAAACCTACACTCAGGCATAATGCAAAGACGCCTGCAGTATGAGAACTAGGCATGCCACCGGAAGAAAAAACTAGTTTTGGATTAAAGGTTTTGGTTTTAAAATACACAATTACTGGTTTCATCAGTTGTGCAATGACAATCGAAAAGATGAATGACCAGAATGGATACATTGAACTAAACACAGTATTTTCACTCTCCCTTAAGTAGTATAACATATTTTAAACTCGGTAGAGAAAAGTGATATAATTTATACATATGAGTAAAATTGAAGATTATAAAGTGGGGATGATTGTCTATGGACGAGTAACTGGCATTAAACCTTATGGGGCCTTTGTCTCATTTAGCGATGGTGTTACAGGTTTAATTCATATTAGTGAATTATCAAATGGTTTTGTGCGTGATGTGAACAAATTCGTCAATATTAATGATTATGTCATGGTCAAGGTAATCGACGTTGATATCGAAAGTCGCCAATTACGATTATCTTTTAAAACCATTAATCCCAATATTCGTAAACAACGGAAACGTGTTAAATTTAGTGGCATGCCCGAAAACAAGATTGGTTTCAAATCAATCGAGGAACATTTAGATGGATGGATTAAGGAGAGAGAAAATGATTAAATTAGATTTATCAAAGGCTAAATTAACGGAAGATTTAGCAAGCTATCAAGATGCAGTCACAAAGGCGCATGCTTGGCTTCATGAAAAGACTGGTCAAGGTAATGATTTCCTTGGCTGGGTTGAATGGCCGAATAATTATGATCGTGAAGAAGTATCAAGAATTAAGTCAATTGCCGAAAAGCTTAAAGATAAGGCTGATGTCTTATTGGTATGTGGCATTGGCGGATCTTACCTTGGCGCTCGTGCAGCCATTGAAATGATTAATGGTTTACTACCTAAGAATAGTGTAGAAGTAATCTTTGTTGGAAATACATTCTCAGCCAACTACATTGCACAAGTTTTAGAATATGTTAAGGATAAAGAATTGGTACTTAATGTTATCTCTAAATCTGGTACAACAACCGAAACATCAGTGTCGTTCCGTTTATTTAAACAATTAATGGAAGACAAATATGGCAAAGAAGGTGCTCGTGAAAGAATTATTGCGACTACAGACAAATCACGTGGTACATTAAAAACTTTGGCTAATGCTGAAGGTTATGAAACATTTGTTATTCCTGATGATATTGGTGGTCGTTATTCAGTATTTACTCCAGTTGGACTTGTAGCTATGGCATTTGCCAATATCGATATTGAAGCTGTTCTAAAAGGTTCTCAAGCTGCTTATAATGATTTAAATACGGACGATTTATCAAAGAATCCAGCCTATCAATATGCTGTAGCTCGCCGTATTTTAGATAAGCAGGGTTATAGTGCTGAAATGTTTGTCACATACGAATTACAACTTACAAGCGTAGCTGAATGGTGGAAACAATTATTCGGTGAATCAGAAGGTAAAGATGGTTTAGGCATTCTACCAACAAGTGCATGTTTCTCGACTGATTTACATTCGCTTGGTCAATTCATTCAAGCTGGTCGCAAGTGCTTATTTGAAACATTGCTATGGGTTAAACACATGGACCAAGACATTGTTTTTCCACGTTTGGAAGAAGATTTTGACCATATGAACTATTTAGCTGGCAAAAATGTTTCTTGGGTTAATGAAATGGCAATGCGTGGCACATTAAGTGCTCATAGCGAGGACGGTAATGTGCCTAATATCATGATTGAACTTGAAGATAATAGCGCATATACATTCGGCTATATGATTTATTTCTTCTTCAAGGCATGTGGTATGACTTGCTACTTACTTGACATCAATCCATTTAACCAACCAGGTGTTGAAGTTTACAAAAAGAAGATGTTTAGTCTTTTGGGAAAAGAATAATTAATCATCAAACACAATATTAAAGAACTCAATTTGAGTTCTTTTTAATTTTATTAATATGTTATTTGGTCTTTAAGATTTGAAGTATAAGTAATATAGAATTGACCTTGTGATAAGGTTTTGGTACTTATCTTATCTAGAGGCTCACTTGAAATATAGACAACTCCAATATCTAAGTTATACGCATCTTTTAAATGTGCTAATAATTCTAAACTAGATTTATAATCCATTGTAAAGATAGTGGTACTTAAACAGTCAGCTAAACCACTATCGGATGTTACAACGGTTACACTATGATAATAATTGGCTGGGTATTTTGTATTGAAATCAATGATGTGCGAATAGCTATTGCTATTAGGCCCTAAATAGAAATTTTGGTAGTCACCAGATGTAGCAATGGCCATATCATTTAAATCTTTGATGATGGCAATAACACTATCGTTAATTTCTTTTGATGGCTTAGGATTTTGAATACCAACATTCCAGTTATGACCATCGGCTTTATCATTAATTAAACGTTGATTACCACCACCGTTAACCGCACCATGCAGAAGACCTTTATCTTCTAACTTTCGAGCAATCATTTCGGTTGCATAGCCTTTGCCGATTGCTCCGACATCTAGTGATAACCCAATGGTGTCAAGATAAACAGTCGAGTTTTCTTCATCGATAATAAGATGGTCATAACCACAAAGTTTAGATGCCACATTTAATTCGTTATCGCTTGGTAAAGTTCCAAACTTATTATTTTGATTAGCGATTTTGCCATCTTCACGATATTGATGCCAAATACTAAGCAGAGCACCATTTGTGATATCAAAGTTACCTCGAGTCATTTCGTTAATGACTTTGGCGTAGTTCAACATGTCGATGACAGGTTGTTCAACTTTAACAGGCATAATGCCAGCATTATCATTAATCGTCTTTAAATTATTAATGTCATCATAGTTATTATAGATATCAAATAATTTGTGATAGTAGTTAAATTCATTGACCATTATCGAATAATATTGATTGAATTCTTCTTCGGTTTTGGTATAGGCGCTTAAAGCACAAAATGTATCAAAACCACAATTTAAATTCGTTTTTGTATAAGATTTATCACTTTTTTTAGCTGTGCAGCCTCCTAACAAAAACATGAAAAAAATTAGTAAAATCAAGAGTCGTTTCATGTGGATATTATAGCATGGCCATATGATTCGTGCTAAAATTATTAGGATATAAAGGGGAGGGCTGATTATGAAGTTTTTAATCGGACCAATGCAAAAACATTTAGAAGGTCATAAAGAATTAACTGCTCATAAAAGTGCGCTAAAGGTCGAGCCACAAGAAGAAGTTTATATTCCCTTATTACAAGGTGCTGCAAAAATCAACATCTTAGTGAATGAGGGTGACCAAGTTAAAATCGGTACAAAGATTGCAGAACGCAACGATCATTTTTATGTGCCGTTTTTTTCACCTGTTTCTGGTATAGTCAAGGGAACCGTTAAAAGAATGGGTTCAAACTTACGTCCAACAGATCATTTAGTTATTGAAAATGATTTTAAAAACGAAGTATTAGAAAATCTAAGTACTTTAAGTTACGATGCTTCAAAAGAAGAAATCGTTGAATTTATGAAAGAAAAAGGGCTTGTAGGTTGTGGTGGTGATGGCTTTCCAACTTACGTGAAATATCAAACCGATAAGTGCGAAACTTTAATTATCAATGCAGTGGAGTGCGAACCATATATTAATGCCGATGCATATAATCTTGCGAAGAATCAAGCGATGTTTAAACTTGGTGTGAAGACAATGTTCAAAGCGTCTGGTGCAAAAGTTTGCTATATCGGGATTAAGGAAACAAAACAAGATTTAATTAAAGTTTTAAATGAAACATTTAGAGATGTTGAGGGAATCGAAGTTAAACCGGTTCCGGATGTTTATCCAATGGGCTGGGAAAGAACTTTACTTTATACTTTAACAAAACGCAATTACGATCGTTTACCAATCGAAGTTGGTTGCATTGTTTCAAATGCAACAACAGCTATCAAATTGGGTGAAGCAATGACGATTGGTACACCAATCGTCGAAAAGATTGTGACCGTTTCTGGTGATGCAGTGAAGGAGCCACATAATGTGATTTGTCCTGTTGGAACACCTTTTAGTGAATTAATTAAGCTTTGTGGTGGCTACACTAAAGATGAAGTTTCATTACTAGCCGGTGGGCCAATGATGGGCAACGCCATCATCAAAGAAGAAGTTTGCGTATCACCATCAACCAATGCAATAACCGTACTTGAATACAAAAAGGTTGAACCACTTAAATGCTTAAGGTGTGGATTATGTGTTGAACATTGTCCAAGTGCTTTACAACCTGTTAATATCAACAATGCATTCAAGGCTAAAGACTTTGATCGTTTAGCAAAACTTCATACACTTGATTGTATTGAATGTGGTATGTGTAGTTATGTATGTCCTTCACACATTGATGTCACTGAAGGTGTGCGTCAAGCTAAACGTATGATGGGCTTACGCGCAAAGAATGGAGGCAAGTAAGATGCAATTTAAATATAGTCCCGCACCTCATTATCATTCACCGCTTTCAACTGAAAGAATCATGAGGGATTTAACGATTGGCTTAAGTGTTATCTATGCTTTTGCTTTATATAATGCCTATTTATTAGGTATAAATTATTTAATTAATGCGTTAGCTTTAATGGCAATTTCATTACTTACGGCTTTTATTACTGAAAGTGTTTACGCTAAATTTATTAAACAACCAATCATTCCTTACTTAAAACATTCTTTTGGTTGGGTAACGGCGATGATTTTGGTTTTAATGGTGCCGGTTAATACTAAACTATATGCGATGATTATTGGCACATTCTCGGCAATTTATTTTGGTAAGCTAGTTTTTGGCGGTTTTGGTCAAAATGTCTTCAATCCAGCTGGCGTTGGTCGTGCTTTCATGCTCGTGAGCTTTGCGAGTGCGATGAATGCCGATTTAGTTACATCAGCAACACCAACTTCGACTATGGCTAGTGCTGGTTGGTTATTAAGCGCTGAAGGTTTTCAAACTTTCTTAAGCGATTTTGGAGGCTTAAGTAATCTATTCTTTGGTAATTATGCTGGAGCAATGGGCGAAACAAGCGCCTTATTAATTATCTTGATGGGAATTTACTTTGCCGTCCGTGAAGTCATTGATTGGCGTGTTCCAGTAACTTATATTGGTGTTATTTTTGCAACAACGCTTTGCATTGGCTTGGCTCATGGATTGGGTATTGAATATGCTTTATTCCATTGTTTAACCGGTGGTGTGATGTTTGGCGCAGTGTTTATGTTGACTGATCCTGTTACCAATCCGAATACAAGAGCTGGACGTATTGTCTTTGCGACGTGCGCAGCTTTCATTACTTTGATTATTCGTTTTTTTGCGAATTTGCCTGAAAGCGTGCTATTCTCGATTTTGTTTGTAAATATGTTGACTCCAGCCATTGATAAATATTTTGATGGTAAACAAATTTTGATGGAAAAGAAAATTAAATATACTGTTATTGGTCTAATCCTTGGTGTGATTATTTTAGTGTTCTTATTGAGCGGCAATTTATCAACTAATTCCGAATATAAGAGTGTCAATACATCAAACCTAAGTTGCGAAGTTTTAAATACATTGAATATCGCAAAGGAGGCACAGTATGAATAAAGTTATTAAATTAGTGTTATTCTTAGCGATTATCGGTGGGCTAGCTGGATTAAGCGTTAGTTATGTTAATTCTATTACTGAACCAATTATTGAAGCCAATCTTATTAAACTTGAAGAAGAAAATCTTGAAAGGATGTTTCCTGGCGGGACTTTTATTCCAATGGAAATTAAAGATGAAGATGGTTGTATCTTAGGGGCTTATAAAGTTGAAGGTGTAGGCAAGGTTGTTAAGTTTACAGCTAAAGGTTACAATGGTTCATCACCAATTATTGCCTTAGTTGGATTTGATAAAGATAATGAAATCATTGATTTATTAGCTCTTTCGATGCAAGAAACTGAAGGCTATGGTTCAAGAGTTTTCGAAGAAGAAAACATCGAAAAACTTTATGTTGGTAAAGGACTTGAAGATGAGGTTGATTTATTAAGCGGTGCAACTGTGACAAGCAAAGGTATGCGCGTGGCATTAACTAGTATTCAAAAAACTTTAAAAGAAGGAGGATACTAAGATGTGGGAAAACTTTAAAAGTGGTTTTATTAAACAAAATCCTGTCTTTGGATTATATCTTGGAATGTGTTCTTCTCTAGCTATTTCAACAACCATCAATAATGGTTTGGGAATGGGTATGTGTGTTACTTTGGTTTTATTATTCTCGAACGTTATTATCTCCGCAATTCGCAAGATTGTTCCTGATGAAATCAGAATTCCGGTTTATATTGTGATTATTGCATCTTTGGTTTCAATTGTTGAAATGTTGACACATGCATTTATGCCAGAATTGTTTGATTCGCTAGGTGTGTTCTTATCGTTGATTGTCGTTAACTGCATTATCTTAGGTCGTGCAGAAGCTTATGCATCTAAGCACAATGTCATTGAAAGTGCCGTTGATGCCTTGGGTATGGGTTTAGGTTATACATTTGCGTTATTATTGATCTCATTCGTCCGTGAGCTATTGGCAACCGGGGGCATTTCCATTGTTAATCCATTCAATCCATCCCAAATTTTATTAGCTTTCTCAATTGAAGCTTTTAAACCTTATACGATTAGTTTATTTTCAAGTTCTGTTGGTGCATTTATTACATTTGCGTGTTTTGCAGCCTTCTTTACTTGGATTAATAATCGTAAACCGAATAAAAAGAAAGGAACTAAATAATCATGGGTGAATTATTTACAATGGCTTTAGCCACTGTTTTGATTAATAATGTTGTCTTAGCTAAATTCTTGGGAATTTGTCCTTTCTTAGGTGTTTCAAAAAATGCGAAATCAGCTGTCGGTATGGGTGCAGCTGTTATCTTTGTTATCTTTGGTTCATCATTAATTACATATGCTTTATATTATGGAGTTTTAGTTCCACTTGAGATCGAATATATGCAACTTATTTCGTTCATTTTAGTCATTGCGACATTTGTGCAATTTGTCGAAATGTTTATGAAGAAATATTTCCCGACTTTATATAAGACTTTAGGTATCTATTTACCATTAATCACAACTAACTGTGCGGTTTTGTTTGTTGCTCAAGACAATATTACTCAAGGCTATAACTTAGTTGAGACAATGGTTAATTCTTTAGCTGTACCAGTTGGTTTCATGCTGGTGTTATTCTTATTCTCGTGTATCCGCGAACGTTTGGATTCTGCGGATGTTTTGCCTTCTTGGAAAGGTAATCCAATCGCTTTGGTAACAGCAGCTTTAATGGCATTGGCTTTTAGTGGATTGGCGGGCATCGTCTAATGAATAGTCTAATCTATGCGGTTGGTTTATTTGTCTTAATGGCAAGTCTTTATTGTCTAGCTTATTATTTAAATGCGAAAACGCCAAAACCTAAAGGCTGTGAAAATTTAAAGAGTGAATGTCGTGGATGCCAGGTGATTGGGTGTGCTAATCATCCTAGTCATGATTCGAAGGAAGGAGGCAAACATCATGCTTAATGCAATTATTGTCATGGTGGTTTTAGGTGCGGTAATGGGACTAATCCTTTATGTTGCATCTGTTAAATTCTATGTGCCAGTCGACGAACGTCTATCAAAAACGATTGAAATGTTGCCGGGCTTGAATTGTGGAGCTTGTGGCTATCCTGGCTGTAGTGGAATGGCAGAAGCTATGATTGAAGGTAAGAGTAATCGTTTAACTTGCCCGGTCTGCAAACCTGAACAGCGTCTTGCGATTCTTGATTATTTAAATAATCAAGCTGGCCCTGATGGCACTAAATTAAATATCAAATAATCAACGAAGACGGGGTTACTTGTTGCCCTGTCTTTTTTAAATTCATAATCACATAACTAAACAGTCAAAATTTACCTACGGTAGAATGGTTTTTTAAATAGTTTACTATTACATTGAACTCACGATATTGCGTTAATTAAATTTGAATCAAAAGTGTATATTTTAGACACTTTAATGATTTTGCCTAAAATATAAACAGTCGGTAATACTTAACTATATGGAAGCTATCCTAACTATTTTATAATTATGGTGTACTTGAGAGAAGGAAGCCGTAAATAAATCAATGTTGCCGATGTAAATTACCAAGAATGATTATATTATTTTCACCACTATTGTTGTGTTTGCTTGGTATCCCTCATTTCAAAGCCAAATAGTATTCCTAAGTACTTGATTAAGTCTCTGGTGGAAATTTATACATTAATTTTGGTGTAATTTGTTTAATTGGCTATTTTAAAAAACTTCTATCGCCTTGTTTTCTAATTTGATTTAGAATGTCGTATCTTAAATATCGTTTTATATTTTGCTGTATTCCCCTTAACACATACAGCATCTCAAACTATATTTCTTTAATTGTTGGATTAAATAATCTTTTCAAATCGTGCGTTGTTAAAGATACTAAATGTTTTGGCTTCCTTGCAAGTATTTATGAGTAATCATTATCTTGATATTGTGTCACTTTCCCGTCATCAAAAACATTTAATAGGTTCAACTATTTATGTTTAAACCATTCTTAGTTTATTGGCGGTGATTTTGATAGTTAAAAGTATTAACCATCAGCAACTTGCGTTGATGAAGTGATATATCGAAAGGAGAATCTATGAAAATTGGTGTTGTTGATGTCGGTGGAGGCATGCGTGGAATTTATGCTGCAGGCATCTTTGATTATTGTCTTGATCATCATATAAAATTTGATACCTGTGTCGGTGTTTCGGCCGGCAGCGCAAATTGTGCTTCCTATATTGCTTGTCAACGTGGAAGAAACTATCAATTTTATTTGGATTATGCTTTTCGCAAAGAATATATGGGTATCCATAATTTAGTACATAATCATGCATTTGTAAATTTTGATTACATTTATGATGATTTAAGTGGCAGCCATGGAGAAAATCCGGTTGATTATCAAACTTTTAAAGATAATCCTTGCGATTTTATTGTGGTAGCTACAAATGCTTTGACAGGCGAACCGCATTATTTTAGAAAAGAAGATATCACCTTAGATAATTACGATGCCTTAAAGGCTTCGTGCAGTGTTCCTGGTGTTAATCCACCATATGTTGTAAATGATGTTCCTTATTATGATGGTGCTTTATCAGATGCGGTACCAGTCATGAAAGCTTTTAGTGAAGAGTGTGATAAAGTAGTTCTGATTCTTACAAAGCCTATCGATACAATTCGTGATGATAAAAAAGATAGTGTCTTAGCAAAATTATTCGAAAAAGAATATCCTCTAGCTGCTGAACGATTATGCCGTCGAGCTACACATTATAATGAGCAAGTTTCGATGGCAAAAGAACTTGCTAAAAGGGGTAAAGTTTTAATTTTGGCGCCAGATAATATTGATGGTGTTGATACCTTGAAACGTAATAAAAAAGCTTTAGAACGTTTGTACGAAGAAGGATATCATGACGCCGAACAAATT
>JAHHTG010000040.1 GCA_020024765.1 Thomasclavelia sp.
TATCAAAGGTACAAGCGCAAAATTGAATCTCACGGACATTGTCATAAACTTCTTGATATCCAAAACATTTAACATCTTTGAATCTGGTAGTATCTTTTAGCAATTTTAAGAGTTCTAAATCGTCTTTATGACGATAGGTTTGTTTATCGGCTGACTGATTTAAGAAAGCGATTATTGCATCGTTTAAATTAATGTGCTCATTTAAATTTGAAGGAATTATTCCATCAAAATGAGCATATAAAAAACATGCTAGTACTAAACTATCAACCTCGTTAAATGGGTCAGCATCAAAAGATAAATCTTTACGCCAATTTAAATAATCATAGATATTTGTCATATTATTTCTTTAGATATTCAATTAAATCCGCTAGGTGATTAATGGTCGGTACAAAAGTGCCATATGTTCGTTTGCGATCATTGTTAAGCAATAAATACTGCATATTAGCGTGATAAGCTCCAATTATATCATTATAGAAGACATCGCCAATATAAAGGCATTCTTCAGGCTTTAGGTTTAATTTATTTGCAATATAGATAAAAGCTTTCGGATTAGGTTTCCAAACGCCAGATTCTTCAGATACAGCAACATAATCAAAATAATGGCGAATGCCGGTTTGATTGATCTTCATCATTTGTGTTTCTGTGTTGCCGTTTGTTAAAATTGCTAATTTATAGTTGGTATGTTCTTTAAGATAGGACAATAAAGGAATTGTGTTGGCATCTAAAACAGTAAAAGGTGCCATATAATGGCTTAAGTGTTTGAAGTCTTGAGTCAGTTCTTCTTTGTTAAAATCATAGAGTTTAACTAATTGCTCAATAATATAGGTTTTAGGGCTGGTCCCATATTCATCCATAGTCATAATACGTTGAATGATGGCTTCTTGGTCCATTAAAGAAAGGGTAGGTGCATGTTTTTTAACTAGCATCTTAGCGCCTTCGTATAAAGCTATGGAACGATCGGTTAGTGTGTAATCGAAATCGAAGATAATTCCTTTAAGCATAAATTAATTATAGGGGATAAAACTCTAAAATAAAAGGTGAGGCAAAATAAAAAAACACTAAAGATAAACTTTAGTGTTTTTGTAAACATTGATTGTTAGGTTAATTACTTAATGATTTCAGTAACGTTACCAGAACCAACTGTACGTCCACCTTCACGGATAGAGAACTTAGTACCGTTTTCTAGAGCGATAGGAGCGATTAATTCTACACTCATTTCAACGTGGTCACCAGGCATAACCATTTCTGTTCCTTCAGGAAGAGTGATTACACCAGTAACGTCTGTTGTACGGAAGTAGAATTGAGGACGGTAGTTAGATACGAATGGAGTATGACGTCCGCCTTCTTCTTTAGTTAGGATGTACACTTGAGCTTTGAAGTTAGTGTGAGGAGTAACTGTACCAGGTTTAGCTAATACTTGTCCTCTTTCGATTTCGTCACGGTTAACACCACGAAGTAATGCACCGATATTGTCACCAGCTTCAGCTTGGTCTAATTGTTTGTGGAACATTTCAAGACCTGTAATTACAGTCTTACGAGTTTCCTTAATACCAACGATTTCAGCTTCATCGTTGATGTGAGCGATACCACGTTCAACACGCCCTGTAGCTACTGTACCACGACCAGAGATTGTGAATACGTCTTCTACTGACATTAAGAATGGTTTATCAGTTGCACGAACTGGATCAGGGATGTAAGCATCAACAGCATCCATTAATTCATCAATTCTTTGACCCCACTTTTCATCACCTTGTAATGAACCGTAAGCAGAACCACGAATTACTGGGCAGTTATCACCGTCGAAACCGTATTCGTTTAATAATTCACGAACTTCCATTTCAACTAAGTCGATTAATTCTTCATCATCAACAAGATCGCACTTGTTTAAGAATACAACGATGTTAGGAACACCAACTTGACGAGCAAGTAGGATATGTTCACGAGTTTGAGGCATTGGTCCATCAGTTGCAGCAACTACTAGGATAGCACCATCCATTTGTGCAGCACCTGTGATCATGTTCTTAACGTAGTCAGCGTGTCCTGGGCAGTCAACGTGAGCGTAGTGACGTGTAGCTGTTTGGTATTCTACGTGAGCAGTATTGATAGTGATACCACGAGTCTTTTCTTCTGGAGCACCATCGATTTGGTCGTATGCCTTAGCTTCAGCGAAGCCCTTAGTAGCTAAACGGTTAGTAATAGCGGCAGTTAAAGTTGTTTTACCATGGTCAACGTGTCCGATTGTACCGATGTTAACATGGGTTTTCGATCTGTCAAATTTTTCTTTTGCCATTTTGCAAAATTCCTCCTATTTTTTCTACTTTATTTTAAGATAAACGCTTCTAAAATGCAATTAAATTAGTCTTTAGCGTTCTTTTTAATAATTTCTTCTGCAATGCTCTTTGGAACTTCTGCATAGTGGTCCATTTGCATTACATAAGTACCACGACCTTGTGTGAATGAACGAAGGTCAGTAGCGTATCCGAACATTTCTGAAAGTGGAACGAATGATCTAACAACGATAGCGTTTCCTCTTTCTTCTTGGTCACGGATTTGACCACGACGTTTAGTAACGTCACCCATAATTGAACCTAAGTATTCTTGAGGTGCAACGATTTCAACACTCATAATTGGTTCAAGGATTACTGGTTTACATTTCTTAGCAGCTTCTTTTAAAGCTAATGAAGCAGCCATCTTGAAGGCCATTTCTGAAGAGTCGACTTCATGGTATGAACCATCGAATAATGTTGCTTTGATATCTACAACTGGGTAACCAGCTTGTAAACCGTTGTTTAATGCAGCAGTTAAACCATCTTGTACTGGCTTGATGTATTCTCTTGGAACACTACCACCAACAACTGCATCGATAAATTCGAAGCCTTTACCTTCTTCATTTGGTTCAAACTTGATCCAAACGTGACCGTATTGACCACGACCACCAGATTGTCTTACGAACTTACCTTCACATTCAGCAGCTTGACGAATTGTTTCACGGAATGCAACTTGAGGAGCACCTACAGCACATTCAACTTTGAATTCACGTTTCATACGGTCAACGATGATATCAAGGTGAAGTTCACCCATACCAGCGATGATTGTTTGACCTGTTTCTTCATCAGTGTAAGTCTTGAATGTTGGATCTTCTTCAGCTAATTTAGCTAAAGCTAAGCCCATCTTATCAGAGTCAGCCTTTGTCTTAGGTTCTACTGACATTTGGATAACTGGTTCTGGGAATACCATGTTTTCAAGGATGATTGGATATTTTTCATCACATAGAGTATCACCAGTAGTTGTGTTCTTTAAACCTACTACAGCAGCGATGTTACCTGCATCAACTTCGCTAATTTCAGTACGGTGGTTAGCGTGCATTTGAAGAATACGTCCGAATCTTTCACGAGTATCCTTAGTAGCGTTTAAGATGTAACTACCAGATGTGCAGATACCTGAATAAACACGGAAGAATGTTAAACGACCAACGAATGGGTCAGTCATAACCTTGAATGCTAATGCACTGAATGGTTCTTTATCATCAGCGTGTCTTTCAACTTCTGTACCATCAGGTAATGTACCCTTAATAGCAGGGATATCAAGTGGAGAAGGTAAGTATTCGATGATTGCATCTAGTAATAATTGAATACCCTTGTTCTTGTATGCACTACCACATAATACTGGGAAGAATTCTGAAGTTAAAACTGCTTTACGAATAGCAGCCTTGATTTCAGCTGCAGTAACTTCTTCGCCTTCTAAGACTTTCATCATTAAATCATCATCGAAATCAGCTACCATTTCGATTAGTTCATTTCTTAATGATTCAACTTCGTCTTTATATTGATCTTCAACTTCAGAAACAGTGTAGTTTCCTAAGTCATCAGTATACATATATTCTTTACGTTCAACGATATCGATGATACCTCTGAATGTATTTTCAGCACCAATTGGGAATTGAATAGCTGCAGCTTTTGCATCTAAACGGTTACCAATTGAACGAACTGACATCATAAAGTCAGCACCTGTTGCATCCATTTTGTTAGAGAATACAATACGTGGAACTTTATATTGTGATGCTTGACGCCAAACAGTTTCTGTTTGAGGTTCAACACCAGCTTTTGAGTCTAATACTGTAACTGCACCATCTAGTACACGTAGAGAACGTTCAACTTCAACAGTGAAGTCTACGTGTCCTGGAGTATCGATGATGTTGAAACGAGTATAAGGTAATTGTTTTTCAGATCCTGCCCAGAAAGCTGTTGTAGCAGCAGAAGTAATTGTGATACCTCTTTCTGCTTCTTGAGCCATCCAGTCCATTTGTGAAGCACCATCGTGTGTTTCACCGATCTTATGGATTTTACCAGTGAAGTAAAGGATACGTTCTGTACATGTTGTCTTACCGGCATCGATGTGAGCCATGATACCGATATTTCTAGTATTTTCTAGAGCGAATTCACGTGCCATCTTATATCCTTCCTACTACCAGCGGTAATGAGCAAATGCTTTATTTGCTTCAGCCATCTTATGAGTATCGTCTTTCTTCTTTACAGAAGCACCACTACCATTTGCAGCATCCATGATTTCATTAGCTAAACGTTGTTCCATTGTCTTTTCACTTCTTAAACGTGAATAGTTAACAATCCAACGAAGACCTAATGTTAATCTTCTTTCATCAGATACTTCAACTGGTACTTGGTAGTTTGCACCACCAACACGTCTTACTTTTAATTCTAATTCAGGCATAACATTGTCTAGTGCTTTTTCGAACACTTCCATTGGTTGTTGTCCTGTTTTCTTTTCTACAATGTCAAATGCATTGTAAAGAATGTTTTGAGCTACGCCCTTTTTACCATCAATCATGATTTTGTTGACTAAACGCGTAACTAATTTAGAGTTATAAATTGGATCTACTAATACATCTCTTTTTGCAATATGTCCTTTTCTTGGCATTTTAATCTCCTTTCATGATTTACTTTTTAGGCTTTTTAGTTCCGTATAATGAACGCCCTTGTTTTCTTTCGTTAACACCAGCGCAGTCTAAAGTACCACGTACGATATGATAACGAACACCTGGTAAGTCTTTTACACGACCTCCACGGATTAAAACAACACTATGTTCTTGTAAGTTATGGCCGATACCAGGGATATAAGCTGTAACTTCCATACCGTTTGATAAACGAACACGAGCGTATTTTCTTAAAGCTGAGTTTGGTTTCTTAGGTGTCATTGTTCCAACACGAGTACATACACCTCTCTTTTGAGGAGATGAAAGAGTGATTGGAGTAGACTTCATAGTGTTATATCCTCTGTTTAATGCAGGAGACTTTGACTTGTAAGTCTTAGCTGAACGACCTTTTCTAACCAATTGGTTAATTGTTGGCATTATTCTCTTTCCTTTCTTTCTTCATATGCACACATTTCCATGTGTACCAAAACCTAGTTTAATATATCGATTCCTTTCGGAACCGTATTTATCGCTAAGCACAATTAATATTAAACTTGTATCAACCTAAAGTCAATATAAAAAATTCAAAAATAAGCGATATTCAAGCCTTTTTAACACATTTGATACACCCGGTCCTGTGTCTGAACTATTTTTGATTATTTTGGAATAATAAACATGAGATTTTATCTTTACTTTTTAATTAAATGATAAAAATATCGATGATATTTATAGCTTAAAGTGGTTATAAATAAATTTAAAAAACTTTATGATGTGACTTTATTGTATTGAGTTATCTTGATAATTTTTGATTAATTAATAAGAAAAAACCTTCAGATTGCTCTGAAGGTTTAATATTTAAGATGGCGTCCACGGAGGGACTCGAACCCCCGACCGTACGCTTAGAAGGCGTATGCTCTATCCAGCTGAGCTACGTAGACACATTTCTTGCTTAAGTATACTATCAAAGAATGTCATAAATTGCAAGTCTTTATGCAAAACTTGCCGTATGTGCCTCTAAAAGAAAGCACTATCGGTTGATAGTGCTAGTTTTTCTTATTAGATGGTTCAAGTTCGAGTTGTTGGCCGAGTGTTTCTTCTTCAGAAATTAACTTTTCTTGATTTTTGACTTTATTTAAATAATCAGCCAAGGAATAGACACAACCACAGTATGGTTGGTGATACAAATCAATCTCAGCATTTAACTCGCGATTTTTATCGATACCACCACGTTTTTTAAAGTCGTTATGTAGAAATTTAACTCGATGGTTAAAGTGCGCTTCGAGTTTTTCACCGATGTGGTTAATATAGTTGGCATTCTTATGATTAGAAATCGACATAATCGTTGTGCAGTAATCAAACTTGTGTTCAATCGCATATTCAAAAGCTTCTTTCATGCGCAAACTATAACACATGACACATCGTTCCATACCTTCTTTTGCGTTTGCATATTTGCCTAGTTTCACATTGAAAGATGAGTCATATTTTGGAACGATTAAATCAATATCAGTATCAAGCATCTTTAGATAACGTTCAAGTTCACCAAGCCTTTTTTCGTATTCGCTATAAGGATAGATATTAGAGTTGGTATAAAGAATCGTAATCTTAAAGTATTGATTCAATAATCTTAAAGGATAGACACTGCACACACCACAACAAACATGAAGCAAAAGGGTAGGGCGACCTTTAAGTTTGCTAATTTCTTTTTGAAAAAGTTGATCGTAGTTATTCATTGTCGATAAACATGCTATCACCAAATGAGAAGAAACGATATTTTTCTTTAATTGCTACATCGTAAGCGTGTAGAATCATTTCGCGTGAGCAGAATGCGCTAATCATCATAATCAAAGTAGACTTTGGTAGATGAAAGTTTGTGATTTGAGCATCAATCGCTTTGAATTCATATGGTGGATAAATAAAGATATTAGTTTCGCCACTGCATGCTTTAAATGTGCCATATTTGGCCATGATTGTTTCTAGAGTTCTTGTTGAAGTTGTGCCAACTGCAATAATACGACGGCCTTCAGCTTTTGCTTGATTTAAGTGATCGGCTGTCTCTTGGTTCATTGAGTAATATTCATAGTGCATGTTGTGTTTTTCAACAACAGTTTCTTTAACCGGTTTAAATGTACCTAAACCAACGTGAAGAGTAATTTCTTCGATTTGAACACCCTTAGCCTTGATAATTTCATCAAGTTCTTTGGTAAAGTGTAAACCAGCTGTTGGACAAGCTGCACTACCATTAATTTTGGCGTAAGTTGTTTGATAACGATCATTATCAGTTAACTTTTCGTGGATATATGGTGGTAATGGCATACTTCCAAGCTTTTCAAGAACCTCTAAGAAAATACCTTCATATTTCATTTTGAAACGGCGGATGCCTTCATCAAGAACTTCGATGCATGTTGCTTCGATTAAATCGCCACAGTTAATAATTGTACCGAGTTTAATTGCTTTGGCATTACCGCAAAGACATTCACAGATATCATTTTCTTCTTGTTTTAGGATTAATAATTCAACAACAGCACCTGTCGGAACCTTAACACCTTTAAGTCTTGCCGGAATAACACGTGAGTTATTGCGAACCAAGACATCACCTGGTTTTAGATATTCGACAATATCTTTAAAATGGCGGTGATCAATAGCGCCGGTGTTTTTATGAAGTACTAATAAGCGTGATTCATCACGTTTATCACATGGATGTTGGGCGATTTGCTCAAGGGGCAAATCAAAGTTAAAATCATCAACGTTCATTAGAATCCTCTTTCATCAAATTGATAAGTTTTTAAAATATATTCTTTATATTCAGTGAAACGATCTTCTTTGATAGCCTCACGTGCATCATCAACTAACTTAATTAAGAAACGTAAGTTATGAATTGACATTAGACGTGAACCTAGACCTTCGTTTGTACGGAATAAATGGTTTAAATAAGCTTTAGTATAATTACGGCAACATTCACAATCACAATTAGGATCAAGTGGTGTGAAGTCTTCTTTATAGATATTACGTTTGATATTGATACGACCTTGAGATGTCATTAATGTGCCGTGTCTAGCAATACGTGTTGGAAGAACACAGTCAAACATATCGACACCACGTTCAATGCCATTCAAGATATCATTAACTGCACCAACACCCATTAAGTAGCGTGGTTTATCTTCTGGCAGATATTTGATACTGTAGTCAATCATCTTGTACATGGTTTCTTTATCTTCGCCAACGGATGTTCCACCAATGGAATAACCATCGAAGTTCATCTTAACAAGTTCTTCAGCTGATTCGCGACGCAAGTCTTCAAATTCGCCACCTTGGACAATGCCGAATAATGCTTGATCTTCACGTGTATGGGCATCTAAACCTCTTTTAGCCCATCTTAGAGTACGATGCATAGAATCTTTAACATACTCATAAGAACATGGGTAGGGAATGCATTCATCAAATGACATCGCAATATCACTACCGATATTTTCTTGAATTTGAATCGATTTTTCAGGACTTAAGAATAAAGTCGAACCGTCAAGATGAGACTTGAAAGTCACACCTTCTTCTTTAATTTTACGTGCATCAGCTAGCGAGAAGACTTGGAAGCCACCGCTATCAGTTAGAATTGGCCCATCGTAGTTCATAAATTTATGGATACCACCAGCTTTTTTGATGACTTCATCACCTGGTCTTAACCATAAATGGTATGTATTCGATAAGATAATTTTAGCGTTAATCTTCTTGATGTCTTGTGGATCTAAGAATTTAACGGTTGCAAGTGTGCCAACTGGCATGAAAATTGGTGTTTCCACCATTTTGCCAAAGATATTTAATTGGCCAACACGTGCCTTTGAATTTTTATCTTCGTGTATTTTTGTATAAGAAAAATTTTTCATTTAAATCACCCACAATATAATACCATAAGTTTATGTTATACTAAACACATGAAATCTAAAGAGTTAAAAACCTATAACTTACCACGTGAACAAGAAATTATTCACCAATTAGAAGTTAAACCATATGCTTTTTTAGTAACTATCTTAATAATAGGTATTGCTTACATCTTTTATAATGGTTCAATTGCTTTAGTCTTGATGTCGATGTCGCTTTATGCGCTGTTCTTTTTACCTGATCGTAAACTTTTAATCTTTACCGAAGAATATATGGTCATGCAGAATAAAGCGGCTAAGGATGATTGTATTATGATTTATTATGACGAAATCATCTCTTGGCAATACATCAGATCTTCGAAGGTTGACACGTTAGTCGTAGAGCTTGAAGATGGCACGCTTGAAAAGATTGACTGTTTTAGTAAAAGACGCGTTACTAAATATATGGAAGAATTTGCACCGAATAAGCAAATTAAAATGAAACGTAGCATTTAAAATGTTACGTTTTTTCAAAAATGAACCATAACGGTGTGGCTTAATTTGAAAATAGTTTCAAATGGTTTGTAGTGCGTTTACATGTTAGTGCAAATATGATAATATCTTTCTTGAGGAACTGACATGAAAGAATTAAAAAACAACGCTTATTTCTGGCAAAAACTCGATACGATTTATTTGTCATCAGATTTTACAGTTACACAAACGAAAGGTAGTGTTCATCCTGAACACCCTTATTTAAAATATCCTTGTACATATGGCTTTTTAAAAGCTTTTACAAGTGAATTAGATATGGCTTTGCCTTGTTTTAAAGGTAGTGACCCTGCTAAGGAACTTGATAAAATTGTCGTATCAGCCGATATCTTAAATAAAGATATTAAAGTTTCATTACTTGTTGGCTGTACTGATTTAGAACAAGATGAAATCCTTCATTTCTTGAATCAAACGGATTTCCAAAAGTCAATCCTAATAAAAAGAGGGAACGAAGTTCCTTCTTGGGCCGAAACAGAAGATTAACTTCTGTTTTTTTATTTTTAGTGAAAGTGAATAGCAATTAAAATACCAATTACTAACATACTCATTATCATTAAGATATGTAAAAGATTGATCTCGTCTTTTAGATGTTCATCGTGATATTCTTCAAAGACAATCTCGTGATTAAGGATGCTTGGATCACTCAAATAGTTTAGAATTTCATCAACAATTCCGGTTTTTAGAATTAATGTTCTGGCATGATGGTCAGCTTTTACGAATGTAAGACTTGTGATTTGATGATTAGATTTAATAATCACTTTATCAATCAAATCGATATGAATAATACTTTGACTAGGAATATGCATTAAATAATGTTTAGATAATAAAACCGTCTTATCAATATTGCAGACATTGTCGATTTCTGATTTATCATATTGGTCTTTAATTAACGTTTCTTCAAGCATTTTTTTAAATGTCATCTTAGGCAGAATTATCAAAATGAAGTAACTAGCTAAGATAAAGAAAAAATATGGTAAACACAAAGTTTTAAAAGTTTGTATTGCGTTATGAC
>JAHHTG010000041.1 GCA_020024765.1 Thomasclavelia sp.
CTCCTCTTTACTAAGCTTTTCGATTTTTCGTTTTGCAAAATAATTTAACATATCGATATCTCCTATTTTTTATTTTAACATTTTTAAAAGATATTTGCTAAATGGTATGTAGATAGTTTTTAACTTAAACAAAAACGTCAAAGATAATCTCATCACCTTTGACGTTTAAGTAATTATTTATTTTCTTCTTTAATTTGAATCTTTAATTCATTCAATTGATATTCATCAACTGTATTTGGCGCTTCCGACATTAAGCACATTGCGCTTGCTGTCTTAGGGAAGGCTACGACATCCTTGATATTATCAGTACCAGTTAAAATCATGATTAAACGTTCAAGGCCGATACCAACACCACAGTGTGGAGGTGCTCCATATTCAAATGCTTCAAGGAAGAAACCAAACTTCGCATGGGCTTCTTCTTTTGATAAACCTAAAGCATCAAAGACTTTAGCTTGCATTTCTTGGTCATGAATACGAACTGAACCTGATA
Source organism: Thomasclavelia sp. (assembly GCA_020024765.1). GTDB lineage: Bacteria > Bacillota_I > Bacilli_A > Erysipelotrichales > Erysipelotrichaceae > JAHHTG01. Next base: position 491 of record JAHHTG010000041.1, read on the forward strand.
ATAATTCATATCCATTTAAAACTAAATCGTAAGCCCTTGAGTAACAATGTGCCTTATCGGTCATCATCTTATCTACATCTTCATCCTTAGGAGCTGTGAATGGGTGGTGACAAGATACATATCGGCCTTCTTCTTCGCTGTATTCATACATTGGGAATTCAGTAATCCAAGCAAACTTGAATTGTGATTCATCAATTAAACCAAGTTCGTGACCCAATTTAACACGTAATGCACCTAAAGCTTGGGCAACAACTTTTTCCTTATCAGCAACGATTAATAATAAATCATTATCATGTAAATCTTGTTCAGAAACTAAAGTTGCCTTTTCTTCTTCACTTACAACTTTTGCAAGCGAACCTGAGAAAGCACCATCTTTATATTTTAAGAAAGCAAGAGCTTTTGCTTGATAAATCTTTACAAATTCAGTTAATTTATCTAAATCTTTGCGCGATAATTTACCGGCTGCATTTTCAACTTTTAGGCCCTTAACTAGCCCTTCATTAGCTAATACATCTTTAAAAACACCGAATTCAGTGTTAGCGAAAATGCTTGAGAAATCTTGTAATTCCATACCAAAACGTAAATCTGGTTTGTCACTACCGTATAATCTCATCGCATCAACATATTTAATACGTTCAAATTCTGGTAATTCAACACCTTTAACTTCTTTAAAGACTTGTTTCATTGCGCCTTCGACAACATTATAGATATCATTCTCTTCAGCAAAAGACATTTCGATATCGATTTGTGTGAATTCAGGTTGGCGATCAGCTCTTAAGTCTTCATCGCGGAAACAACGAGCAATTTGGAAATAGCGATCCATTCCACCAATCATTAATAATTGTTTATAAATTTGCGGAGATTGTGGTAAAGCATAGAATTTGCCCTTGTATAAACGTGAAGGAACTAAATAATCACGCGCACCTTCAGGAGTTGATTTTGATAGAATTGGAGTTTCAACTTCGATGAAATCTTGTGAGTGTAAGTAGTTGCGGAAGATTGTACAAACCTTATCCCTTAAGATTAGTTTATCTTTGATTGGGTTACGACGAATATCTAAGTAGCGATATTTTAAACGTGTTTCTTCCAATGCATCAGTTTCATCGGCAATAATCATTGGCGTAGTCTTCGCTTTATTGATTAAAGTAAATTTATCAACTAAAACTTCGATATCCCCAGTTGGTAATTTAGGATTAGGTGTTTCTTTTACAGAAACTGTACCTGAAACTTCAATAACATATTCGTTACGAACATCTTTAATTTCTTCAGCCATTGTTTCATTGAAAGTGATTTGTGTAATACCATAGCGATCTCTCAAATCAATGAAACAAATTGAGCCCAAGTTACGACGCTTTGCAACCCAACCTACAAGAGTTACATATTTGCCAGCATCAGATTTTCTTAATTCACCATTTGTATGTGTTCTATTCATAATCGTCTCCTAGTTTTTGATCTAAATAATTGATTAATTCTTCAATTGGTAATGTCATTTGATTGCGTGCTATCGAATCTTTAATTGTAAGCATACGATCTTTCATTTCATCTTCGCCAATGATAATCACGAATCTTGCATGTTTACGATCAGCAGATTTAAATTGAGATTTCATGGAACGGTCGTAGTAGTTAACTTCAGTTGAATATGAATTAGCACGAAGTAATGAAGCAACTTCTAAAGCGTATGTGCTTCCTTTAGTCATGTCAATTACATAACAATCTAAATCATTTCTTAAATCATTGAAAATACCTTCAGCTTCAGCTAAAATAATCAAACGTTCTAAGCCAATCGCAAAACCAATACCACTGATTTCAGGCCCACCCATTTCTTTGACGAGGTTGTCATAACGGCCACCACCAAAGATAGTACTTTGTGCACCTGATGCTTCGTGTGTTGAAACAACTTCAAACACAGTATCTGTGTAATAGTCTAAACCACGAACCAATGTATCATCAATCACATAAGGAATTTCTAATGCATCTAAATATTTAAGAACAGTCTCAAAGTAAGTCTTTGATGTTTCATTTAGATAATCACGCATCTTAGGTGCATTTTGAATACATTCCAGTTGATGGTCAACCTTACAGTCAAGAATTCTCAATGGATTCTTATCTAAACGGTTTTGGCAATCAGGACATAGTGATTCACGATAGTCAGCAAAATATTCTTGCAAAGCTTCTTTATAAGCTAAACGTGATTCATTATCACCAAGCGTATTAACGCAAACTTTGATCGATTGTAATCCAAGCGTCTTGACAAAGAAATAACCTAAAGCAATGACTTCGGCATCAATCATTGGATTTTTGTCGCCGATATTTTCAATACCCATTTGAGTAAATTGTCTTTGACGACCCTTCTGTGGACGTTCGTGACGGAACATTTCCTCAATATATGCTAACTTAACAGGTAATTCATTGCTACCATACATCTTGTTTTGTACAAAACTACGGATTACACCAGCAGTACCTTCAGGACGCAATGTTAAGGAATCCTTACCATTCATACTGAATGTATACATTTCCTTCGTTACCATATCACTTGTATCATTTTCCTTTTTAAAGACACCCGTATATTCGAAGACTGGTGTTTTCATTAAAGAATATCCATATAGACTTAAAAAATGTTTGAAAAGATTTTGAACCATTTCAAATTTCGGATAATCTTCGCCTAAGATGTCATAAGTCCCTTTGACAGTTTGATATGCCATATTTTCTCCTCCTAGAAATAAAAAAACGCCCTTATCTAAGGACGTTTATAATACGCGTTGCCACCTTAGTTCATGAATTGAATTCATGCCCTCAATATCTTTAACGCAGATTTACGACTGCTCTTTTCTTAGCAGTATCTCCAAAGTGTCAAACATTTTACTTCATCAGAATTTCCACCAACCATTCTGTCTCTAGTAATCACTAAAATGTCCTTCTTTTTCAACGATTAAAGATATATTACCATTATTTGATTACTCTTTCAACATCTAAAACACTATTTATCTTACGGATATTTGCCATAATAACATTTAGATGCTCAAGGTCATCTACAACTAGTGTCATACGAGTTGTAACTGTTAATTCTTCACTATTAACGGATGAATTAACTTCAAGAATACTTGATTTGTATTGCGAAATACAAGTAACTAAATCAGTGAGCAAGAAGTTACGATCTCTTGAATAAATACGAATATTAGCATCGTATTTTTGATTTGTGATGCGATTTGGATCCCAATAAACATCAATTAAACGTTTCTTTTCACGTAAAATATTAGGGCAATCACAACGATGAACTTTAATTCCATGACCTCGAGTCACATAGCCAACAATATCATCACCATAAATTGGTGAACAACAACTTGCAAGTTCTGTCTTCATCGAATCAACACCACCGACCATAATACCTGTTTTATTCTTATTAGCTTTACGAGCATTCTTGGTCTTTTTAATCGCAAGTTCAAGATCTTCTTCGGTAACCGCTACTTTCTTTTGTTTAACTAACTTTTCAATAACAGCAGAAGTTGATAATGATTTACAGCCAATAACATACATAAATTCATTGTAGTTAGTTGTTTGGAAGAAACTGTAAATACCTTCTAACTTTTTATGATCCATATATTCATTAACTGGTAAATTACGACGTTTAAGTTCTTCTTTAAGAAGATTTTCGCCTTGCTTAATTAATTCTTCGCGTTCTTCACTTTCGCGCTTTGTCAAATAATTACGAATCTTGTTCTTTGCATTTGAAGTCTTGACAATATTCAACCAGTCGGCACTTGGCTCGGAATTCTTGTTGGTCTTAAGTTCTACAACATCGCCAGTCTTAAGTGCGGTATTTAATGGAACCATAACACCATTAACTAAAGCACCAACAGTCTGATGACCAACTTCCGTATGAACACGATAAGCAAAGTCAATTGGTGTAGCACCAGCAACTAAATCAATAACACGACCTTTTGGTGTCATGACGTAAATATTTGCATTGAAGAAGTCGTTAGTAACATTTGACATGTATTCATTAGCATCTTCACTATCATAATCTTCTTCTAGGCTCTTCAACCATTCAAGTTCTTTTTTGATCTCTTTTTGTTCATTACGAGCGTTATAGTTGTGTCCCTCTTTATATGACCAGTGTGCAGCAATACCACGTTCAGCAACTTGATCCATTTCTTCAGTACGAATTTGAACTTCATAAATACGACCATCATTGCCAACAATCGTCGTATGTAATGATTGGTACATATTCACTTTCGGCATTGCAATATAGTCTTTAAAGCGGCCAGGGATTGGATGGAAAGATGCGTGGATAAAACCTAAGATTTCATAACAATTTAATTCAGTTTGTGTAACAATACGAATCGCTAATAAGTCCAAAATTTCGTCGAAACGCTTATTTTTTGTTTGCATCTTCTTATAGATACTATAGATATCTTTAGCACGGCCAAAGATTCTAAATTTAATATTATGTTCAGTTAATAATTTAGAAATATCAGCAATCATTTGATTAATATGCTGATCACGTTCGCTCTTCTTATTATCAAGTAAACGGACAATCTCCATATAATTAGCTGGTTCAAGATAATAGAATGCCCAATCTTCAAGTTCATGTTCAATGCCAGCAATACCTAAACGATGAGCAATTGGTGCATAAACATCAAGGGTTTCTTGTGCAATCTTCTTTTGTTTTTCAGGACGTTGAAATTCAAGTGTTCGCATATTATGTAAACGGTCAACTAATTTAATGACGATCACACGAATATCTTTACCCATCGCAAAGAAAATCTTGCGATGATTAGCGGCTAAATATTCTTTTTCATCTTTAAATTTAATATTTGAAATTTTTGTTACAGCTTCTACTAATGTATAGATTTCTTCGTCAAATAGTTCACAGATTTGTTCTTTAGTGACTCCTTGATCTTCCATGCAATCATGCAAGAAACCAGCACAAATTGTCTTTGGTCCTGATTTTAAACGTGCTAGTTCATAGGCAACGTTTAACAAATGGACGAAGTAAGGCTCACCACTCTTACGTTTTTGTTCCTTGTGAACATCAAACGCAAATGTGTAGGCTTTTTCAATCATTGCGAGTGACTCGCTATTTGTGATATATGATTTAACTTCGTTAAAAAATATCTCTTTATTAATTTGATTCAATGCCATAAATAAGCCTCCTCATCTAATAATCTAAAAATCGAAGTTACCTTCGATTTTAGTATTTCAATAACGAATGAACGTTATAATTCTTTAATAATTCGCGTCCATTTAGACCTTCAAGTTCAATTAAGAATGCACAGCCAACAACTACGCCACCCATATCTTCAATCATCTTAATAGTTGCATCAACTGTACCACCAGTTGCAAGTAAATCATCAATAATTAATACTTTTTGACCTGGTTTGATTGAATCTGCATGCATGTGTAATTCGTTTGAACCATATTCTAGATCATATTTATATGAAATAGTCTTTCTAGGTAATTTATTTGGTTTACGAACTGGTACGAAGCCAATTCCTAGTTCATATGCTACTGGGCATCCAAAGATAAATCCTCTTGACTCAGGACCAGCAACAACTTCAGCTCCAACTTCCTTTGCATATGCCATCAATTCATTGCATGCTTCTTTGAAAGCTGCACCATTTTGCATCAAAGGCGTAATATCTCTAAAAAGAATGCCTTCTTTCGGGAAATCAGGAACGCTTGCAATATATTCTTTTAAATCCATTCTTTACAACGATTCTCCTTCTTTTATATGAAATAATTATAACATACTTTCATTATTAAAGATTCACGCATAAAACAAAAATCCTCCTAAATTGCTTTAGGAGGATGATTTTAAATAACGACGTTTTCCAAATTGATATTTACTTTAGGTTTTTGACGGAATGTTGAGATTGAAATATGTCCAACCATTGCCTCAATATGATTAACATATGTACTCTTATCAAAACTTATAGCCTCAACTCCATTCTCAAATGTGAACTTTGGATATAAATCTTTAATCAAGAATTTGCTCTTAACTAATGGATGGTTAACACAAAATAATGGTTCCTCAAAACCTTCACCGTATGGTTCGAGTTCTTCCAAGAAATTAAAACTTTCGATCTTTAATTCATTATAATCGACTAAAATACATGGCCTCTTGGTAATTGCCACTTCCACTTTCATTGAACTAATCAATTCTTTAAATCTTGGATAATCTTCTTTTTTTAAAGAACAACCAACGGCTTTTTGATGACCACCAAAACTTGTAAATATATCCTTGATCGAATTGAGACTTCCGAATAAATCAAATCCATCAACCGAGCGACCGGAACCTTTGATTAAATCATTTTCGCCGTCAGTCAAGACAATACACGGTTTATTATAACGTCTAACTAAATTAGTTGCGATTAAACCACATAGTCCTTCAACTAGACTATCATCATAAACAACAATAATATCTGTACTTTCATCAACTTGATTTGTAACTTGATCAGCTAAATCTTTGCTTAAGCGTTTACGGACATCGTTAATCTTGTCAATTTGTTCGACTGTCTCCAAATTTTTATGTTCAGTATCAAGCATAAACATTGCTAACATATTGATATTAGCCAAGTGGTCCATGCGTGAAATCGCGTTAATCTTTGGCACAAGCTGAAATGAAATATCCGTAAAAGTATATGATTTTTGTTTTTTTAGCAAGTAATGAATTGGTAAAGGTTTACCAATATAATTATTCAAACGATTTAAGCCGTTCTTCAAAATCATACGATTAGCTTTATAAACCTTGCAAACATCTGCAAGCGTTGCGACCATTGCTAAAATAGCACTATAGTCATCTTCATAGAATTGTTTACTGATGAGGTATGTTAAGCCACCAGTGCATAGTCCTTCATAATAGTCATCTAATAAATCAGGGTGTAAAACAGCATTAACTTTTGGCAATTCCTTAAATTCATGATGATCAACAATATTAACTTCAATACCATATTGAGCTACCAAATTTAATGCATCAAAAGCAACAATACCGTTATCTAAAGTTAAAATCGTATCAAAATGATGAGTATGGGCCATTTCAACAATCCGTTCTGAAATACCATAACCTTCTTTGATTCTTGAAGGAATATAATAGTTAACCTTTAAGCCCAGGTGTTCAAATAAACGTACCATAATCGTTAGTGAAGTCACGCCATCGCAATCATAATCACTGACAATTAGAACCTTAGCTTGACGGGCAACTAAATCATTAATTGTCTTTACGAAGTGATTGATAACATCGCCTTTTAACCCAAGTTCCCTCACATCAAAGAGTTTATTAAAAAGATCATCATCGTGATAATATAACTTTAATCGATCACTAACTTTTAAATCTGGACGTTCAATGACATCGAAATATTCATTAAACTCAGAATTTTTTAACAATGCTTGCAAATAGTTCTCCTCTTTCTTCAAAGCACTTAAATTGATCCCAACTAGCACACATTGGCGATAATAAGACAATATCACCTTTCTTAGCGCTAGCATGAGCTCGTGTTGTTGCTTCGAGTAAATCATTGCAAACAACAGCACTTGGATAAATTTCTTTTAATTGATATTTTGTTTCACCAAAGACATACATTTCTTTGACTTTATTTAATAATGGTTTAATAGCTTCAAAACCAGTTTTCTTATCATACCCACCAGCAAGTAAAATAACACTTTGGTCAAATGCCTTTAGGGCAACAGTGGTTGAATCTGGATTGGTACCTTTAGAGTCATTATAATATTTGACACCATCAACTTCTTTGACAAATTGCAAACGATGCTCAACGCCCTTAAAGTTTTGAATCGTCTTTTTAATATCACAAGATTTGACACCTAACTTATAAGCCATCGCTGCAGCAACCATCGCATTATATAAGTTATGATTGCCAGGAATTCGCAAATCTTCTTTATCAAATAAAACTTCGTCAAATAGCACAATATGATTGTCTTTTAAACATAAATCAGCTTCCTTATTTAAACTATATGTAATAGTCTTACATGGAATATCCTTGGCATATTTAAGAACTAATTCATCATCAATATTCAATAAAAACCAATCATCACCTGTTTGATGTTTATAAACTAGCACCTTAGCTTTATAGTAATTATCTTCGTTTTCAAAATAATCAATATGATCAGGCGACAAATTAGTCACAACTGATACAACAGGATGGTAATTATGACAACCTAATAATTGGAAAGCAGAAATTTCAACAGCTAAATCAAGTTTTTCATCACCTTTATCTAAAACAACAGTTGATAAGGCTTGACCTATATTACCAACAGCTTCATTATGAGGGTTATTATTCTTTAATAATTCACCAAGCAAAGTTGTGGTTGTTGTTTTACCATTGGTTCCTGTAATTGAGGCATAACGATAATTTTTTGCAAAACGACTTGCAATATCAATTTCGTTATAAATCAAGTAACCCTCATTTGCAAAGTATGACACAAACGGTGTCTGATACTTAATACCTGGGTTCTTGACAATTAAGTCATATTTAATGGCTTTTAATGAATCCGGGTGGCCATTGTCATAAACTTCAATACCCATGGCTTCAAGTTCCGTTTTCTTTTCAATTGGACGCATATCTGTCAAAATGACATCATAGCCTTCTTTTTTTAATAAACGTGCGCAGTCTAAACCGCTAATCCCAGCTCCAATAACTAAAGCTTTCATCTAAATCACTCCAATCAATAATCCTACTAAACTGCAGACAATCGTGATCATGTAGAATAAAATGACAACCTTCTTTTCACGTAAACCTTTTAGTACAAAAGCATAGTGAATTGGTGTGTAACTAAAGACGCGACGATGAATTGTGCGAACGGCGATTTGCTGAATACATACGCAAACCATTTCCCATAGGAAAACCCCTCCCACAAACAACAGTGCAAATTCTTTATTTAGCACAACCGCAATTGACGCAAATAATGCACCAAGCGCAAGTGAACCGCTATCTCCCATAAAAACTTTTGCCGGGAAAAAATTAAAAAATAAATAACCAAGCAAGCCACCAAGGACTGATGCAATAATTAACACAACATAATATTCTTTCGCTATAAACGCAAAGATTAAAAATGGAATTAAACTAATAAATGAAACACCAGCACATAAAC
>JAHHTG010000042.1 GCA_020024765.1 Thomasclavelia sp.
GGACAATCGCCAATTCCTAAAACATCGATACCTTCTTTATTTAAGGCAACACTGAATTGATAAAAATTAGCCGGTGAATTTGGGGAAATATAGATATAATTCATAATAAACTCGCTTTTTTATAATAATGAGGCAAATAATAGCCATGCACGAATAATTAATTCGTCATTGAAGAAATAAGTATCAGTATGTAAGAAAGTGCTTTCTTTACCATCACCAATGCCCACCATCGCACCTTTTGTCATCTTTGTGTAATGGCCAAAATCTTCTGACCATCTGAATGGTCCCTCTAATAATTCATATTTTAAATGATTTGTCTTACAGCATGCAATGATTTTATCAATTGATTCTGGATGATTATAAGTCATTGGGAATGGTTCGACTAATTCAAATGTATATTTCAAACCATATTGATTAGCTAGTTTTTCAGATAATTCGTGCATTTCATTAACGAGATTATCTAAATTCTCTTCAATTTCAGAGCGAATAGTAACACTTAAGTGGCCTTCACCAGCCGATACGCCAAAGGAATCATTGCCTAAATTGACGCCAACTACTGTCGCAAATTCGATATAATCCTTTTCTTTATTATTAAAATTTTCTAAATGATTTAATAATTTGCCAATCGCAAAAGCAGGATTAGTTCCTAATTCGGGATATGCAGCATGTGATACATGCCCTTCGAATGTAATCCTTAAACCAGTTGAAGCTAAAGCAAAAGTATTTGGTTTAATTAAAATTGTTCCAACATCATAACCTGGAATGTTGTGATAAGCATAAACTTCACTAACATGTTTTTCCGCAAGTAAAGGTGCAATGCGTTTGCCTCCTTCGCCCGATTCTTCAGCGTTTTGGAACAAGAAGTAAACGTCGCGATCAATTTTGTGTCCATTAACTAGTGATAAGAAGCCTGCCAAAGTAACAGAGTGTCCATCATGGCCGCATAAATGTTCAACATGTCCCGCGTCTTTTGTTACAGCATCAAAATCAGCACGAAAAGCAATAGGATCTTTCTTTACATCTAGGCTCTTATAAACAACATAAAACCATTGACCGCAATCTACCATTTCGTATTGTGGGTTATTAAAAATGTGTTCTTGAATAAATTTCATTAAGCAGGCTTTTGTATGGACTTCGTGATTCGAAGGCTCTGGAATTCCATGAAGTCGATGACGCAAGTCAATTGTCTCTTTTAATAATTCGCTCATAATAAAAACCTCTTTTCTCTATCTTTTATTATAAAACAAACCAACAAACATAGGACAAAATTAATTTCCTTGTCGATTATGCCTACATCTATACTAGAATAGTATATAGAGGATAAAATTATGCATAATACAAAAACCAAGAGTGTTTTTGGTATCGAAACACCAGTTTTCATCATTATTTTCCTATTAATATTTGGTTATCTTGTCAAAATCATGGGCATTTCCAATATGATGAACACTTTAATTAATACTGCCTACGCTTTATTAATCGATACTGTTTTCTATATCATGGCTATTTCAGTTATTGCTGGAGCCATCGGTAGTCTATTCACAGAATTTGGAGTAATAGCTTTATTCAACGTCTTGTTGTCACCTTTAATGAAACCATTATTTGGTTTACCTGGTGCCAGTGCCATTGGAATTCTCTCGACATTCCTTTCAGATAACCCGGCTATATTGGCCCTAGCGGATGATATCTCATTCCGACGCTATTTTAAGAAATATCAATTACCTGCTTTAACCAATTTAGGAACCGGTTTCGGTATGGGTTTAATTATCATTACTTTTATGATGAGTCTAAGTAGTCCTGACGGTAGTTCCTTTGTAGTTTCAACTTTAATTGGATTACTAGGAGCTGTAATTGGTTCATTAATTAGTGTTCGAATTATGCTGTTCTTCACGAAGAAAGAATTCGGCACAAACGAGGAAGCCTACGAGGGAAATGATGAAAGTTATATGGTTAAAGATATGCGAGTAGTCCACGAAGGATCGGTCATGACTCGTATCATGAATGCTTTAATCGAAGGTGGTAAGCAAGGTGTGAAGTTAGGTTTCGAAATTATTCCTGGTGTCTTAATTATTTGTACAATTGTCTTAATGTTTACAAATGATTGTCCAAATGGTGTTTATACAGGCGCTGCATATGAAGGTATCGCCCTCTTCCCATATATCGGCCAAAAATTAAATTTCATCTTACAACCACTTTTTGGTTTCACAAGTCCCCAATGTATTTCGGTGCCTATTACAGCTTTAGGTTCCGCTGGTGCAGCAATTGGTTTAATTCCCAATATGTTAAGCACCGGCCTTGCAAGTGCCAATGATATCGCGGTCTTCACAGCAATGTGTATGTGCTTTAGCGGTTACCTCTCAACACATGTAGCAATGATGTCAGTACTTAACTTCTCAGAATTAACAAGCAAATCCATCTTTGCACATACCATTGGTGGCTTATGTGCTGGAATTAGTGCCCATTTAATCTATACTGTATTTGCATTGTTTATTTAAAATTTTCAATTCAAGTAATAAAAAACCGCATATTTCTATGCGGTTTTAATATATAATTTTTACTTGCTATTTTCAGCAATAGTTGTATCTAATTCTTTGATTTCAGCTTCTAATTGTGTAATGAATTCCTTAATATCTTCGATTTCATTAACCATATCCTTAGCCATTGATTCACTTAGAACTTCGTTCTTTTCGTTTTCTAGACGAGTGATTCTTTGTTTATTCTTAAGAATTAATTCTTGCTTATGATCGCGTTTTTCAACAATTGAAGCTAACCAATTAGCATGCTTTTCTTCATTGAATTTTCCAAGACCATTGAAATATTCATCCATAACTGCACGGAATTCATTCCAAATCTTATCTTCGAAATCACGCTTACATAAACCAATTTCTTTCCACTTAACACTTAATGACTTCATAAAATTAGTATTTTCGCGAGTAAAGCGTTGAGATTCAACAACTGCCTTAGCTTGTTCAATGACTGCTAATTTTTCTTCGTAGTGTTGTTTTTGAATTTCGTGAACTTCTTCATAGTGAGCGTTACGACGTGCAAAGAAAGCTTGACGGCTTGCATTGAATTGAGACCATAATCCTTCTTCGAAATCTGTACCCGCACTGCCAACTTCCTTCCATTCATTCATCATTTCATTGAAACGACGAGATGTCTTCGCAAAGTTTTCTGCATTCTCTAATGTCTTAGCTTCTGCAATAAGTTTTTCCTTAACTTCCTTTGCCTTTGCGTGCATAGCTTTTAATTCTTCGTAGTTATCATGCTTTAAATCAAAGAATTTTTTGCGGATATCGTTAAATTTATTCCACAATTCATCATCTAAGTTTTTACCAGCTGTACCAATTTGTTTCCATTCATCAAGTAATTGGTTCATAGCTTGTGTTGCTTCGTTGAAGTTCTTAGGTTGTAAGTTAGCTTCAGCTTTAGCGATTAAAACTTCTTTCTTAGCTTGGTTGTCAGAATAAATTGCTTGACGTTTTTCGTAGAAATAATTCAAATATTCGTTAAATTGATCATTTAGTTGTTCTTCATATGCTGATTCCCAATAACCGATATGCTTCCAACGACGCTTTAAGTTATCGATTTCGTGCATTACATCACGATCTCCGGCATTTTCTCTAAGAGCTTTTGCTTCTTCAACTAATAATTCTTTGGCTTTAATGTCTTTATCAAAGTCTTTGATTTCGTTATTTGAAAAATTATTGTCCATCATTAATCACCTCTAATATACTTTTCTATTCTATCATTATTTTTTTGATATTTACAACTATTTGATAAATTACATGTATTGGTCTAGGAGATTATCGACTTCTGCAAACTTCTTAATCTTTGGTTCTTTAAAGATTTTTTCATCCTTAATTATCATATATGGTTTAGACAATGCACTAAATCCTTCAAGTGGATTTGTGTTAGATACTAAAATATCACCACGTTTACCAACTTCAAGACTTCCGATTTCGTTTTCCATTCCCAAAATTTGCGCATTACGTAATGTCGCAGTATGTAAAGCAAATTCGCGACTAACTTCTAAGTATTTATGGAAGTATTCAAGTTCACGCCATAAGTTATAGTGCGTAATATATGGGCAACCAGTATCAGTACCAAGTCCCACTAAAATGCCATTTTCAAGAGCAGTTTTAGCACCACTAATAATACCTTGCATAACAAATTCCGAGTTATAAATAACCATGTCATTAGCACCTGTGTATTTAGGATTAAACTTCGCTAAAGGTAAAGCTGGCGAAATCGTGCAGACATAACATGCGTTATGCTCTTTGAATAAATCAATCATATGTTGATCAAGTTTAGAACCATGTTCAATCGAATCAACACCATTTTCAAGGGCAACTCTAACACCTTCTGGTGATTCAACATGGGCACAAACACGATAGCCCAATCTATGAGCTTCATCACAGCACGCTTTGACAATACCTGGTTGCATCTTTAAAACACCCGGTTCGCCTTTAACCTTAGCATCTAGTACACCACCAGTAATCATCAATTTAATCCAGTCAACACCTTGATCAGCAATTTTATCAACCATTTTCACAGCCGAAACACGGTCTTCAACTGGTACGGCCACACTTCCTACCATATGGCCACCCTTAGGACCAATCGCATAGTTAGAAGCCTTGATTCTTGGACCAAAATATTTACCGGATTCAATATCTTTCTTAATATTTGTATCAAAGTCATCAATGCCACCAACTGTTCTTAAAGTTGTGCAACCAGATAATAGCGCTGTTTGAACTGATGTTTTACAAATATTCATTCCTAATTTACGTGTTAAACCATTGCTTAAAATGAATTTAACAAGTTTTGTCGGATCAGTCTTCTTTTTTGAAGGCTTACCGCTTGCTGGTAAATGGACATGCAAGTTAATAAGCCCTGGCATCACATACTTTCCCTTCAAATCCGTTACTTCGTAGCCATTAACGTCAAGATTTTGACCAATCGCACTAATGTAACCATCTTCGAGCAAGATTGTCATGTTTTCTTGTAATTGCATGTTAGCAGTGCCATCTAGCACATTACAATTAATTAATGCTTGTTTCATAATTGTTCCCCCTTATATTATTTTTGAAACTTTACTATTTAGTTACATTATAAAACTTATTGTGAAGAAAGTCCTTAATTCTTAGCAAGTTTATGGTTTTTAATAAACTTAATTATTTCCATAACCACAAGTGGAACGAACGCTAGACCAACACTTATTGCCATTTGCGAAGTTGTCAATGGAACCAAACTAAATGAATCTGCAAAAAAAGGAATGTAAATAATGCATAATTGTAAAGTCGCGCCAACAATTAATGAAAACCATAGATATTTATTATTAAATGTCTCTTTTGAGAATACAGTATAATTGCTCTTAATATTAAAGGCGTGAATTAATTGAGTTAATGCTAATGCTACAAACGCCATTGTCATACCTGTGATATGATTGACGTTATTACCTAGCATATAAGCTATTAAAGACAATAAACCAATCATAATACCTTGCCAAATAATATTAAAACTTAAACCATTCGCAAAGAAGGATTCATCTTTTTGACGTGGTTTCTCGTTAATAACATTCGGATCAGTTTCTTCCATGCCTAGTGCAAAAGCTGGTAAAGAATCGGTAATTAAGTTAATCCATAACAAATGAATCGGTAATAATGGAACGCCGAGATTGTAACTTGAAAAAGCACTAATCACCGACGCTAAAAAGATACACAAAACTTCACCGATATTGCTTGATAATAAAAATTGCACATCCTTCTTGATGTTGTTGTAAATACCACGACCCTTCTTAACAGCTTCAATAATTGTTGCAAAATTATCATCCGTTAAAATCATATCAGCAGCATTTTTACTAACATCAGTACCGGTAATACCCATAGCACAGCCAATATCAGCAGTCTTCAATGCCGGTGAATCATTAACACCATCACCAGTCATCGCCACAACTTCACCATGTCTTTGCCATGCCTTAACAATACGAACTTTATGTTCTGGTGCAACGCGCGCATAAACACGAATGTTTTCAAGCTGAGAAGTTAATTCTTCATCGCTCATATTATCAAGTTCTTTGCCTTCAATTGCATCTTGATTATCGTCTAAAATGCCTAAATCTTTCGCAATTGCTTTTGCAGTTGTTAAATGGTCACCTGTAATCATCACTGTTTTAATGCCACCACGTTTCGCTTCTGCAATAGCTTGTTTAACTTCTTCACGTGGCGGATCAATCATGCCTGCCAAGCCAATAAAAGTTAAATCATTTTCAAGTTCGAAAGTGATTTCTGGCATTTTGGTATATTCTTTAATACCAACCGCAAGTACTCTTAAAGCGCGAGTTGCCATTTCTTCATTAGCTACAAAATCACTTGGTTTACTATTGATTGAACGGCTCATCAAAATATCTGGTGCACCTTTAGTTATTTGAAGGTATTTGCCATTAACCTCATAAAAGACACTCATCATCTTACGAGTTGAGTCGAAAGCAATTTCATTAATACGATGATACTTCTTGGCTAGTTCTTCTTTTTCTTCACCATATAAATATGATGCATAGACTAAAGCCGTTTCTGTTGGGTCACCATATAATTTAATTTCTTCACCATCTTTTTTAACTTCACCATCACTACACAATGTAAAATAACGCATCATTTCACGCATTGCATTATTTTCAAAATCAATAGTTCTAACTTCGTCATCAGCAAGACAAACATCGGTAACAGTCATTTTATTTTGAGTTAAAGTTCCTGTCTTATCCGAACAAATTACACTACATGAGCCCAAGGTTTCAACGGCCGGTAATTTACGGACAATTGAATTCTTCTTAACCATTGCACTAACACCGAGGGCCAAAACAATTGTTACAACACTTGCTAAGCCTTCAGGAATTGATGCAACCGCTAAAGCTACAGCCGTCTTAAAAGCATCAAGGATACTTAATCCTGACAACATCTCTAATCCGAAAACCACAATACAAATAACGATACACATGATGCCAATAACTTTTGAAATTTGTGCTAATTTATTTTGTAATGGTGTTGTCTCGTCACTATCTTCTTGAAGCATTGAGGCAATTTTGCCAATTTCATTATTCATACCAGTGCTTGTAACAATCGCTTTACCACGACCATATGTACACACCGTACTTGCAAACAACATATTCTTCTGATCACCTAAAGCCAATTTTTCCTGTTTAATCACGCCACTCTTTTTATTGACGGGTGTTGATTCACCGGTTAAAGCACTTTCGTCGATTTGAAGATTAAAACTTTCAATAATCCTTGCATCGCTCGCAACAAAATCACCAGCTTCAATCAATAAGATATCACCCACAACAACATCTTTAGAAGGAATATCGATTCTTTGACCTTCACGAATTACTTTCGCATTAGGCGCTGATAATTTTTTTAATGACTCTAGTGATTTCTCAGCATTATTTTCTTGGTATAAACCTAAAATTGCATTAAAGATAACCACTACCAAAATAATAACACTATCAACAATTTCCCCTGGATCCACAATATAAGAAACAACTGCTGCACCAATCAACAAAATGACTAATGGATCCTTGAATTGTTTCAAAAACTTCACAACTAAGGACTCCTTTTTAGCCTCAATAAGTTCATTTCTACCATATTCTTTTCTTGATAATTCAACTTGTGAAATCTTCAGCCCTTCATCAATATCACTTTGAAAATTTTCAATTATTTTATTAACTTCTTGGTTATACAACATAAAAAGACCCTCCTTATTTTGTTTAATAAAAATAATTTAGGTCTTGCTTATAAATATTTACATCCGGATATCTTTAGATATCGTGCTGACGAATGTAACAAGGTTGCCCCAGCTACTCCCCTAACATCTAAAATTGGTTTATAAACATTATTTTATAACTAATTAATTTTTTGTCAAATACTCACGCCAATTTCAACATACAGACATTTTCGACATGCACAGAATGTGCAAACATATCAAATGGTTGCACATAGTCAACTTCATAGCCTTTTTCTTTGAAAAGTTTTAAGTCACGTGCTAAAGTCGCTTGATTGCATGACACATAGACAACTGTTTTAATCTTTGCATTACTAATATCTTCAATAACCGATTTGTTCAAACCTTTACGTGGTGGATCGACAATAACAACATCTTTGCCTTTTAAATGTTCATCCAAATGATTAGCTGCATCATCCAAGTAGAAATCTACATTATCAATTCCATTCAACAATGCATTGTCTTTTGCGTTTAAAACAGCTGGTTCAACAATTTCCACACCTGTCACATGTTTAGCATAACGCGATACAAATAATGAAATACTTCCAATACCGGAATACAAATCTAATACTTCAGTGTTCTTATCGATATGAGCGCGCTTTACGACTTCGTTATATAAATTTACTGTTTGACGTGGATTAACTTGATAGAAGGATTTTAATGAGATTTTAAATAATAAGCCATCTAATTCATCGATAATATATGATGAACCATAAACATTATATTCTTTTTCACCAAGGATGACATTATCATCTCTAGTATTGACATTCACAATTATAGATTTAATTTGAGGAAAATTCTTAACAAGTTCTGCTACTAGATAATCTAGACCGTTAAATTCTTTAACATTAAGAATTAAACCAACCATGATTTCACCTGTCTTAAAGCCATGTTTAATTAAGATATGTCGGAAATATTGATCATAACCTTCTTTAAAGATAAGGCCTTTAATAAAGTTGACAATATCATTACTGATATCACTTTCAATAAAACAGGTCTCATATTCAATGATGTCATGAGAATTACGACGATAGAAACCTAGTTTACCATCTTTAACTGGTACTTGAACTTTATTGCGATAATGGTCCTTTAAAGGTGAAGGAACAACCTCCTTAACTTCAAGGTCTAAGCCCCCGACATTTTTTAAAGTATCTTGAACCCATTTTTGTTTAAGCTGTAATTGAAAAGCATAATCAATATGGCGTAAGTCACAACCCCCACATTTAGATGCGATTGGACAGCGACTTTCCACACGATGAATACTTGGAACAAGTAATTCATCAATAATGGCATAAGCCAAATTCTTCTTGTGGGCAATAATCTTAATTTTAGCTTCTTCGCCAGTGATTAATCCTTTCACAAAAATTACCAGTTGATCAACTTTAGCCACACCAAAGCCTTCAACTGTCATATCAATACACTTAACCTTAATAATCTCATTTTTCATAACTTATATTATAAATGACTTTGAAGATAAAGTCTTTATTAAAAAGTAAATATTTCACCATTTAAAAAGTGAATCTCACCCGTTTAATGTGGCAA
>JAHHTG010000043.1 GCA_020024765.1 Thomasclavelia sp.
AGTCAAAGCTGTCTGTTCCATAATGGCTTGTTCTTTTGTAATACCTAGCAATTTAGCTTGAGCTGCATCAAGATGATTAATTCTTAGTATTTGTTCACCAACATGGGGATTAATCCCTTCCCATTTAAAAGCTTCAACTAGTGAAAAAAGATTTAAGTCAAAATCCTCAAGATTTGGCAGAATTTTAAAAGGAATATAAATTTCTTCAAGGCTCATTGGTTCTTGATCAAGTAATTCAACACTCCTAATAAACCAAACATCTTCCTCAGGTTGAATCTTTAATAATTGAGCATAAAATGGCCCTGCTTTTCGAATAGCTTTAATTAAAGTACGAGTAGAGAAATGGCTATCATCTTCTCTTTCCTTGGTACGGTATCCACCAAGACGTTCAAGATTATTTTCATGACGATTAGAACCTAGTACAAATACTCCTTTGCCTTGTACACTCTTTAATAATCCTTCATATTCAAGCGCAGCCAATGCGCTTCTAACAGCTAGCCTTGTTAAACCATAAGTCTCTGCTAATTGATTTTCTGATGGAATCGCTGTACCCGGAGCATATTCACCATCTTCAATCTTATTTCTAATAATTTCCCGAAGTTGCGTATGAAGTGCAAGTTTATAATTCTTATTTGTCATAAATTTCGTCCTCATACTTTAAAGTACTAATTAGTTCTAACATATCAGCGCGTCCAACAGCTCGACAGTATTCAATCAATTCACTATCACTATTGGTTGTAAAACTTGTTAACCAAAATACTGGATCACCCTCATTAATTTTCAGGTTCTCAGCCTCATTTTCCGAAGCCGATGTAATACTCGCGTTCTCGTAACCATGATCTAGATTTAAATTATAGACATCTCTTAAAATTCCGAATAGCGATTGATGAATGAGATCTTGTTCATCAAGTTCTGGTACCAAATCGCACGGAATATAAGAATGTTCAATCATTAGCGGGAAATCATCAAGCATTCTTAATCTGGAAATCCGATAAATTTTATCGCAAAGATTACGATTAAAAATTTTAGCAAGTCGCATATCACATTCAATTCTAGCAAAAGCTAAAAGTCTAGTTTCGACTTCATGGCCTTTGGATAAGGCGTGCTCCGTAAATCCTTGCAGTCCTTGGACAAAACGACTGAAACGAGGCGAAATCCGAATACCACTGCCCTGTTTTGTATAGAGTTGCCCTTCTGATACAAGTCTTTTTAAAGCACTACGTAGTGTGCAGCGATTAAAGCCCCACATCTCGCACATCTCGCGTTCAGTAGGCAATAAATCATAGGGTTTTAAATGATTTTCAAGGATATAGGCACAAACTTGTTCATATGCCAATTCCCTTGGTCGCGGTAGATATTGTTTCAAGTTAAACCACTCCTTAATTGGTATAACTTTAACATAGAAATGTGATATTTTAAAGAAAACATAAAATATAATAGTGTTATAAGCCTAAATCGCCTTAAAACCTAAGAATTTCGTTCTTTTCGTAACTGTTCAAAGGTAAAAACAATCATAAAACTCAATATTTATTTTCGGATATTAAATGCAAATATAAGTTAAGAAGAAAACTTCCCAAGTTTATACTCTTCTAGAACTACAATAAATATAAATGATATAAAAGTCATACACCATCATGAAAATACCCTCCCAACCATGCATTTGGTAAGGAGGGTATATTTCCTATTTGAGTTGTTCTTTTAATGATGGGCTGTGCTTGGTTAGTTTTTTCATCGTCATATCTTGAGTTTTCTTATCAATAAGACGAAGATTATCTTCAGAACGAACTAAGGCACTACGAACCTTTTGAAGGTGTTCGATAGATTTATCAATTTCCGTAATAGCTTCACTGAATTTCTTACTAGCCAATTCATAATTACGACCAATATCGCCTTGGAACTTACTTAATTCACTTTGGAAAGCTAAAATATCAAGATTTTGGTCTTGGTATTGTTTAAGTTCACGACGAGCATCCATCGAATTTAAAGCGGCATTTCTTAAAATGCCAATCATTTGAATAAAAAATTGTGGGCGGATGACATACATCTTTGGATATTTATATGACATATCGACAATACCGTTATTGTAAAATTCATTATCGCTTTCGAGCAATGAAACAAGGATTGCATATTCACAATTCTTCTCACGACGATCTTTATCAAGTTCTTTTAAGAAGTCTTCATTCTTATGTTTTGTAGCCGTTACTTCATTCTCATTTTTCATTTCAAACATGATAGATAATAATTCAATTCCATCCATCTCTTCACGATAAATAAAGTCACCCTTTGAGCCTGATTTGCTAATTTCATTATCTTTTTCAAAGTAAGCATTTGGGAAAGCCATCATACGGTATTGATTAAATTGCGTCATACAATGTTGTTCAAGACTTTCGCCAATCATTTTGGTACTCATCTTTGCCTTTAAATCTTTATAGTAATCAAGTTCAGTTTGAAGATCTTTTACTTTTGAATCGAAGTCTTCTTTTTGTTTGAATTCCGCTTCAATGACCGCTTGTTTAATCTCTAAACCTTTATTTTGGTTTAAACTCTCCAATTTTGATTTAAGGGCATCATTTTCGCGGGTATATTGCATCTTTAAATCATTAATTTCTTGATTCTTAGCATTTAGAAATTCTTGTTGGCGAAGACGTTCATCATTAATAGCTTTATCGATGGCTAAATCTTGATTTTGACTTAAGACATTATATTTTGCTTCTAAGTCTGCATATTTTTGCTTTAAAGCCATTTCAGTATTCTTAGCACTTTCAATATGCTTATTAAGTTCTGTTTGACCAATGACCTTCATTTCACTTCGAGCTTTATCAACTTCAAGTTCTTTGTTTTTGTTTAATGATTCAATTTCGGATTTTAGTTCAGCATTAATCTTATTAAATTTAACGGTTAATTCGTTAAGTTCGTTGTCTTTTTCTTTAAGCGCAGTATGAATCTCATTTTGACTATCATTCTTCGATTTTTCTAATTCTGCTTTTAAACGCGATTGATAATTCAAGACAATTGATTTTTCTCTTTTATCAAGTTCTTCATTAAACGCATGATCACGAATTTGATTCATAATCGTCGTTTGATCGCTCGCTGATAATTCAAATTGTTCTTTGCAATGTGGACAAATAATTTTCATATGGGTGCCCCTCTCTCTTTTATACGATTTTCATTATATAATGTTCAACATAACTTTTAAATACAGTCTCATTGAGGTGTCATATAAATAAGACACTAAAATTTTACCTAAACTTTACATTGCATTGGTAATGAATTTTACATTGATTATATAGAATAATCTCGTAGTTGAAATATAACAACTACATGTTATTTGAAAGGAAGATAAGATAAAAATGAAAAAAATACTAACGCTATTACTAGCTATTACAACCTCAAGTTTATTATTAACTGGTTGCAGCGAAAAACCTGAAGAAGAAGTTAAAAACGATGAACCTGTTCAGGAAACTTTAAGTGGTACGATTGCAACTGATGGTTCAACATCAATGCAAGAAGTTATCAATACACTTGGCGAAGCATATCTCGCCAATCACAAAGATGTAAAATTTACTTATAATCCAACTGGCTCCGGCAGTGGTATTACTGCTGTTAATGAAGGAAGATGTGATATTGGTTTATCAAGTCGTGCTTTAAAAGACAGCGAAGTTGAATCAGGTTTACGCCAAACAATTCTAGCTTACGATGGCATTGCAATTATTGTCCATCCAGATAACCCTGTTGCCGATTTAAGTCTTGAACAAATCAAAGAGATGTATACTGGTAACATCACTAACTGGAGCGAAGTTGGCGGTAAAGATGCCGATATCGTCTTAATTGGCCGTGAAGCTGGATCAGGAACACGCGATGGTTTTGAAACAATCACCGATACTAAAGATTTATGCCAATATCGCCAAGAATTAACTTCAACAGGTGATGTCATTGCAACTGTTTCACAAAACCCTAACGCTATCGGTTATGCTTCTTTAGCGGCTGTAAACGAAACTGTTAAACCTCTTACAATCGAAGGTATTGTTCCTTCTGAAAGCACCGTTAAGGATGGTACTTACAAAGTCCAAAGACCATTCTGTTTAATCACAAAAGATGGAGTTGAATTAAGCGATGTCGCACAAGATTTCTTTAACTACATTACGTCAAGTGATGCTGCTAATTTAATTTCTTCGACAGGTGTTGTACCTGCTAACTAGGTTCTATTTTATGGTGGTTTAAGCTTAAACCACCCTCTTTTTATTTAGTATGCATTTAAAATATCGTGAAAATATCATCCAAGGTATCTTTTTAATCTGTGGTTTAGTCACGGTCGGTTGTGTCTTGTTGATTAGTATATATTTAATTATTTCTGGTATCCCGGCCATTAAAGAGATTGGTTTATTTAACTTTATCTTTGGTAGAGTTTGGGAATCAACCCATTCCACCGAGCCAAAGTTTGGGATACTTCCATTTATTCTTACAAGCATTTACGGAACAGCAGGTGCTGTTGTTATTGGTGTTCCTATCGGCTTCTTTACAGCAGTCTATCTTTCGAAGATGGCCTCAAAAAGAGTCAAATCAGTCGTAGAATTTGCAGTCAGTTTATTAGCAGGAATTCCCTCTGTTATTTATGGACTTGTAGGAATGCTAGTGCTTGTTCCTTTTATTCGTAATACCTTTAATATACCCGATGGTTCGGGACTACTCGCTGCGATTATTGTCTTAGGAATTATGATCCTACCATCAATCATTAAAGTTTCTATCTCAGCATTAGATGCTGTTCCCAAAGAATACGAAGATGCCTCTTTGGCCTTGGGAGCTACACCAATTGAAACTTATTATCGTGTGTCGGTACCGGCTGCAAAAAGTGGAATTATTGCCGCCATCGTCTTAGGTGCCGGGCGAGCAATCGGTGAAGCCACAGCTGTCTTAATGGTTTCGGGAAATGCCGCTAATATGCCAGGACTATTTGAAAGCGTTAGATTTTTAACTACCGCGGTCGCATCTGAGATGTCTTATGCTGGCGAAGGTCTACAAAGGCAAGCTTTATTCTCAATCGCCCTCGTCTTATTCTTCTTTGTCATGTTGACCAATGCCATTATCAATTACTTTAAGAAAAAGAACTTGGAGCATTAATTCTATGAATTCAAAGAAACTTAACTTAAAAAGACGAATCTATGCCAATGTCTTAAAAACAATTATGTATCTCTCTTTAACTATCGTTGTGGCCATAATGTTATTTATTGTAATTTATGTCTTTAAAAATGGTTTAAGCCATATTACTTGGCAATTTTTAAGTACCAAACCAAGTTATATCAATAAAACAATCGGTATCTTACCCGATATCTTAAATACGATTTATATCGTCATTGCAACTTTATTAATCGTCTTACCAATTGGTGTTGGAGCCGCTATTTATCTAAACGAATATGCAACCAATCAAAAGATTGTAAATTTAATTGAATATACTACCGAAGCCTTATCCGGCATTCCTTCAATCATCTATGGATTGATTGGTGTTGTCTTCTTTTGCGAAATCTTAGGCCTTAAAACTTCCTTGATATCTGGTGCTTTAACGCTAGTTATCATGAATTTGCCAACAATCATTAGAACAACCCAAGAAAGTTTAAAGACAGTACCACAAAGTTACAAAGAAGGAGCTTTTGGATTGGGAGCCGGCAAATGGCGTGTCATTAAAACCGTGGTTTTACCAAATTGTATCGATGGAATTATTACTGGTTGTATTCTTGCAACCGGAAGAATTGTCGGCGAAACAGCAGCTCTCTTCTATACTGCTGGATTTGCTCATGAAATTGGGAACTTCTTTGAAGCAATGGCAAATTCTGGTGCTACACTAACCGTTTCGCTATATCTTTATGCAAAGGAATCGGCTAAATTTGATGTCGCATTCGCAATCGCTTCAATTCTTTTGATTTTAACTTTTCTCTTCAATATTGGTGCCAACCTCATTCAACGTCATTTCACTAAAAGGAGAAATTCATGAAAACAATATTTAAAATCAACAACTTATGTCTTTGGTATAAAAACCACAAAGCTTTAAATAACATTAGTCTCGATATCCAAGAAAATGAAATCACAGCTTTCATTGGACCATCGGGTTGTGGTAAATCAACCTTCTTAAAAACCCTTAATCGTATGAATGACTTAGTTGAGGGTGTTAAAATCGAAGGTTCTGTTACATATAACGAGCAGGACATCTTTAAATTCAACGTCAATGAATTAAGAAAAGAAGTTGGTATGGTCTTTCAAAAACCTAACCCCTTCCCTATGAGTATTTATGATAATGTCGCTTATGGTCCAAGGACACATGGCATCAAAAATCGTTTAAGACTTGATGAAATTGTCGAAAATGCCCTAAAATGTGCAGCCCTATGGGATGAAGTTAAAGATGACTTAAAAAAGAATGCTTTAGGTCTATCTGGTGGTCAGCAACAACGACTTTGTATCGCTCGTGCAATAGCTGTCAATCCCAAAGTTATTTTAATGGACGAACCAACTTCAGCTCTTGATCCAATCTCAACTGCCAAGATTGAAGATTTATTGCTCGAACTCAAGAATCGCTACACAATCATCATTGTCACTCATAATATGCAACAAGCTTTAAGAGTATCTGATAAAACAGCTTTTTTCTTGCTAGGTGATTTAATCGAATTTGATAAGACCGATATTTTATTTAGCACTCCTCACGATAAGCGAACAGAGGATTATATTACAGGAAGGTTTGGATAATGCGCAAAAATTTTATTAAACAATTAACAGATTTAAATATTCAAATGATATATGTCGGTTCAGTTGTCGAAGAATCGTTAAATTTAGTCTTAGCCTCTTTAACTAAGCAAGATAAAAAATTGGCTAAAGAAGCTATCGATAAAGCTCTAGAAATCGATGAACTTGAACGTGATGTCGAAAGTCTGTGTATGAAACTTCTTCTTGAACAACAACCCGTAGCCTCAGATTTAAGACAAATCTCCACCACTTTAAAAATGATAACAGACTTAAAACGTATTGGTAACCATGCCGAGGATATTGCACTAATCATTCTAAACACAAAGACTAAGAACTTCGTTGCTTTAGAACTCATTACTAAAATGGGGAGCGCCGCAAAATCAATGGTTAATCAAGGAATTGACGCTTATGTCAAGAAAGATATCGATATCGCAAAACAAGTTATAGATAACGATGATATCATTGATGACTATTTTGCCAAGATGAAAACAACTTTAATCAAGATGATTGAAACTAAACAAATTGATGGTGAATTAGCTCTTGACCTCTTAATGATTTCCAAGTATTTTGAAAGAATAGGTGATCATACAACCAATATTGCTGAATGGATAATTTATGCAGTAACAGGTGTACATGAAGGAGATTCAGAATGATTTGGTGTGTTGAAGATGATGACAATATCCGTGAAATTGAACTCTACACGCTCGAATCCATGGGTTTTAAAACCAAGGGATTTGACAACGGCAGTGATTGCTATAAAGAACTTGAAAAAGAAATTCCCGAACTCATCGTTCTTGATGTCATGTTACCAGGAATAGATGGGATTGAACTATTAAAAAAGATCAAAGACCATACCGCTTATAAACGGATTCCAATAATTATGGCTACAGCCAAAGGTACCGAATACAATCGAATTCAAGGTTTAGATTTAGGAGCAGATGACTATTTAGTCAAACCTTTTAGTATGTTAGAAATGGTATCAAGAATTAAAGCAGTACTAAGACGTTGTCAAAATAACGATGATGAACACATCCTTGTTGAACATGATTTAGTATTAAACCTTGATCAAAGAACTGTTGAAATCAACCATGAGCGTATTGATTTAACATATAAAGAATTTGAACTACTGAAAACATTTATGTCACATCCCGGTTTGGCTCAAACACGTGACCATTTATTTGAAACGATTTGGGAAATGAATTATCTACCTGATAGTCGAACCTTGGATATGCATATTCGTAGTCTTAGAGTTAAATTAAAGGATTATGGCGCAAATATCGAAACATTACGTGGCGTTGGCTACCGTTGGGAGGACAACTATGGCAAACAAGATCTTTAAATCGATCTTTTTTGCAACAGCTTCGATTTTAATTGCTACCCTCTTAGTTATCACGGGCTGCCTTGGCTATTACTTTGATAAAGTAAGTAAAAATGAATTAAAAGATGAATTAAATTTTGCGGCAATTGCAACAGAAAAGATGGGACTAGAGTACCTTAAAAATATCAAGACTAATCAATATCGCCTAACCTGGATTAACAAAGACGGTGAAGTTTTATATGATACAAGTGTTGAAAGTGAACTTGAAAATCATTTAAATCGTGAAGAAGTTAAAGAAGCATTGCTTAGTGGTTATGGTTCTTCTTCAAGATACTCTTCAACCTTAACCGAAAAAACTTTATATGAAGCTAAGAAACTTAACGATAATACAATTCTTAGAATTTCAATTAGTCATTTAACAGCCATTAGTATGATTTTCGGTTTAATCCAACCACTTGCTATTATTGCCCTAATAGCCTTAGTTCTTTCAATTTTCTTGGCTGATAAGATGGCTAAAAATCTCATTAAACCTTTTAATAATCTCGATTTAGAACATCCGCTAGAAAATAATACATACGAGGAATTAACTCCTTTATTAAGACAAATCAATCTACAGCATCAACAAATCGATTTCCAAATCAGAGAACTTGAAAATAAGAATGAAGAATTCAGCCAAATAACTTATCAGATGAAAGAAGGACTCATCCTCCTTGATAAAAATTGTGTCATTTTAAATCTTAATAAAGCCGCACAAGAAATCTTTAATGTTCAAGATTATCCAGTTGGCAAGAACTTCTTAGAAATCGATCGTGACATCGATATTAATGGCGCAATTAAAAAGGCTTTGGAAAAAACAGATACAAACCTTCATATGCAACGCAATGGTCACATCTACCAAGTAAATATCTCGAGGATTTTATCCAACAACGAAATCACTGGTGTAGTTTTATTAGCCTTCGACATCACCAAGGAAGCGTATGCAGAAAAGAGCCGTCAAGAATTTACTGCTAATGTCACGCACGAACTTAAGACACCTCTTCAATCAATTATCGGTTCTGCTGAACTTATCGAAAACGGAATTGCAAAAACAGATGACCTGCCACATTTTGCTCAAAAG
>JAHHTG010000044.1 GCA_020024765.1 Thomasclavelia sp.
TAAAGCTTAAAACTGACCCCCGGACTATCCGGGGGTTTTATTGTATACAATAAAAGGCATCTTAACGATGCCTCTTTTTTTATCTTTATCTTATGGGCGTAAGCCACTACCACCTTGTAGGACAATTGTTTCACCTGAGATAAAACTTGCATCATCACTTGCAAGGAAAACACATGTACGGCCAACATCATTCTTAGCGTCACCGAAACGACCTAAAGGAATACCAGCAATCGTCTTAGCATAGTGATCAGGATATTCTTCTTTCCACTTTAACATTTGTGGTGTTTCTACAAGTGGGCAAACTACATTAACATTAATTCCATCTGGTCCCCATTCAGTAGCAGCAACACGGCTTAAACCGCGAATACCTTCTTTTGCAGCAGCGTATGAGCTTTGACCAATACGTCCGGCTAGTCCAGCACCAGAAGCAAAATTAATTACCTTACCCTTTGATTCTTTTAAATATGGGTAAGCTTCATGCATGTAATAGAAAGTAGCGTATAGGCCAGTATTGATTGCTAAATCAAAATCAGACTTACTATGATCTTTCAACATTGTACCGGATTTAGAAGCCATAGCATTGTTGATAATGACATCTAAATGACCGTATTCAGCAATCGTCTTTTCAATTACATGTGTCACATTTTCAAGTTTTGAGCCATCAGCTTGGATAGCTAAAACTCTATGGCCATATTGGCTTTCAAGTTCTTCCTTAGCTTTGATTAAAGCTGCTTCTTCACGCCCAGTAATGACAAGATCTGCACCTTCTTCTGCAAACGCTTCAGCGACACCTCGACCAATGCCTTTACCACCACCAGTGATTAGAACCACTTTATCTTTCATTCTCATATTTATATAACCTCTTTGAATAAGTTAACTTATTCTCTTTCTTTAACTTAATTATAACTTGAATATTTATTTCAATGCATTAATTTTGCCTATAGACATTGGCGATAAATCTTTAAGATATCTTCTTCCGTTAATGGGTAGAAAGCATGCTCAAAACCATGAGCAGCAGCTTTCTTAGCCATGATTTCAAGTTTTTCTTCGCCAATACCTAATTCACCTAAAGTTCTAGGTAATTCTAATTCATCATAGAATTCTCTAGTCTTCTTGATAGCTTCATGAGCTATTGCATATTTATCTAGATTTTTATCAATATCCCAGACATTAACGCCATATTGTGCCATACGGTCAACGGTCGAATCATTTAATACATATTCCATCCACACTGGTGTAAGCACAGCTAAACCTGCACCGTGTGTGACATCATAGAATGCGCTTAATTCATGTTCCATAGCGTGACATGACCATGAGATACCACAACCTAAATCTAGAATTCCGTTAATAGCCCAAGATGCTGCCCACATCAAGTTTGCGCGAGCATCATAATTATCTGGTTCATTGTAGGCAATAACTCCATTCTTGAAGCATGTACGTAACAATGTTTCGGCAAAGCCTGCTTGAATTTCTGCCGATGGTGTATGGTTGAAATAGTTTTCGAAAATATGGCTTGTAATATCAGCAGTGCCAGCTGCTGTTTGACGTTTAGAAACAGTAAATGTATAAGTCGGATCCATAATAGCCACAGCCGGTTTCATCGCATCACAACCTGTATCTAATTTATCATTTGTTTCCATATTTGTAATGACAGCACAATTATCCATTTCGCTACCTGTTGCAGCTAAAGTCATAACACAAATGATTGGTAAAACACTCTTAATCTTAGAACTATCTAAAACAATATCCCAGGGATCGCCTTCATAACTAGCTGAAGCTGCAATAACCTTCGCACAATCAACAACACTGCCACCACCTACAGCGATAACGGCATCAATCTTAGATTCCTTGCAAATCTTCGCGCCTTCTCTAACTGATTCAATCTTAGGATTAGGGGCAACACCACTAACTTCTTTAATAACGCAACCTTCTAGTTGTTCACAAACAGCATCATAGACACCTGTCTTTTTAATACTACCGCCACCATAAACCAATAAGACATTCTTACCGAATTCTTTGATGGCATTACTTAAATTTTTGATTTGTCCCTTACCGAAATAAACACGGGTTGGGATTGAATAATAAAAGTTTTCCATATAGCCTCCATCGATAATTTACTAGTTAAATTTTATCGCGCACCACTATAATTTTCAACCGATGAAAGGTAAAGAAAAACCACAATTAAGCTTGTGGTTTAGACTTATGATTACTATTCTTTTTCGTTAAGACACAGACTGTTTCAACATGAGCACTATTAGAGAAAATATCAAACGGCACAATACGCGTCACTTGATATCTTTGACTTAGAACGGCTAAGTTCTTAGCTAAAGTCGCCGGATTACAAGATATATAGATAATGTCGTCAATCTTTGAACGTAAGATGGTTTCTAGCATATTATCATCTAATCCAACACGTGGTGGATCAACAACCAGTGTATCAATCTTATGTTTCTTACTATAATGTTTTAAAGCAATCGCTGCATCATCACATACAAAGTGAACATGATCAATATGATTATTTCTAGCATTCATATTTGCATTAGCCACTGCATCTGCGATTGATTCAACGCCCATAATTCGATGTGCTTTATCCTTAAGCATCAAGGAAATAGCTCCGATTCCTGAATATGCTTCAAAGATGAAATCTTGATTGTCTCTAACATTATCAACTACGAATTGGTAGAGGTTTTGAGCTTGTGCTGTATTAAGTTGAAAGAAAGAACGTGTTGATAAATTAAGTTTTAAATCTCCTAATTTAAAGATTAAATATTTACTACCATATAAATGAATCATTTGTTTGCCAAAGAATTCGTGTGATTTTGTTGTGTGAATTGATTGATAGATTGAAACTAGATTTTGAATCTTACCTAAATCTTCAATTGTTTCTTTTAATATTTTAGTTTCACCAGTCACTAAACATAATTGGAAGTGATTATCTAAAACACGGATAAAGATACCCTTAATTCCTTGCTTTGTTTGGCGGTCATAGGCATGATAATGATATTTGTTTAAAACATTTAAAACATTCTTCTTAACACACTCTAAGCCACCTTCGTGCACCGGACACATATCAACTTCAATCATGTGATTTGAGTTAGTTTCATATAGTCCGCAAACCAATTTGTGATGCTGTTCAAAAACCGGCAATTTAAGACTATTACGGTAGCCTAAAGGATGTGGATTAGGTCGTACATCTTCAACCATCTCAGGATCAATCCCTGCATATTTTGCGAGTGATTCTGCTAATGTTTCATATTTATATTCAAGTTGGCCATAATAGTCCATATGTAATAGTTGGCATCCACCACATTTGCCATAATATTGACAAACTGGTTTGATGCGATCACGCGATTTTTCAATAATTTTAATACATTCAGCTTTAGCATAATTACCGTGGCGTTCAGTAATTTTTGCCTCCACTAGTTCGTCTTTTAAGGCACCTTCAATAAAGACTGGTAATCGGTTAAAATAACCAATTCCTTCGCCATTAATTCCCATTTTACTAATTCTAATTTTCATAGAACTATTGTAGCACTTTTCAGTCTTTTCTTTTGCATAAAAAGCGTAAAAATACTAAGATAAATTTATGAACGAAAACGCAATCAAAACCCTAATAAACAATCAAAGAAATTATTTTCAATCGGGTGCAACATTAGATGTAAATATAAGATTAATATACCTAAAAAAGTTGCAACAATCACTTAAAAAATTCGAACCACAAATCATCGAAGCTCTAAAAAAGGACTTAAACAAAAGCTCAACTGAGAGTTATATGTGTGAAATTGGTATGGTTTATAGTGAACTTAACTATATGTTGAAAAACATAAAGAAGTTGGCCAGACCAACAAAAGTTCATACTCCTTTAGTTCAAGCAATTTCAAAATCATATATCTTGCCTTCACCTCACGGCGTAACTTTAATCATGAGCCCATGGAATTATCCATTCATGTTAAGCATTGACCCACTTATTGATGCCTTAAGTGCTGGTAATACGATAATATTAAAACCAAGCGCATATGCCGCAAATACAAGCAAAGTCATTAAGGAGATTATTGAGTTTACTTTTCCAAGTGAACTCGTCTGTGTCATCGAAGGTGGTCGTGCCGAAAATACTACTTTATTAGCTCAAAATTTCGACTATATTTTCTTTACTGGCAGTAAGAATGTTGGCAAAGAAGTCTTAAGACAAGCTGCAAATCATTTAACACCAGTAACCCTCGAACTCGGTGGTAAGAGTCCGTGTATCGTTGATAAAGATGCTGATTTAAAAATAGCCGCCAAGCGCATTGTCTTTGGAAAATTCTTAAATGCTGGGCAAACTTGTGTGGCCCCCGATTATATTCTTTGCGCTAAAAATCAAGTTCATGAATTATTGGAATTGCTTAAATCCGAAATTAAAATTCAATACGGAAATAACCCATTAGAAAATCCTGATTTGTGTAAAATTATCAATCAAAAACACTATGATCGTCTAAATAGTTTATTAAAGACAAATCAAATTTATGATGGTGGCCAAACAAATAGTGCGACACTACAAATCAGTCCAACACTTATTTATCCTTGCAATTATGATGATAATATCATGTCCGAGGAAATATTTGGACCATTATTGCCAATTCTTACTTACGAAAGTCTTGATAAAGTCATTGAAAAAATAAACGAAAATGAAACACCTTTAGCCCTATACATCTTTTCAAATAACTCAAAAACAATCGATTATGTCTTAAACCATACACAATTTGGTGGGGCTAGTGTAAATGAAGTTATTATGCATCTTGCTACACCACATATGGGCTTTGGTGGTCTTAAAGAAAGCGGTATGGGAGCATATCATGGTAAGGTTGGTTTCTAGACCTTCAGTCACGATAAAAGTATCCTTAATAAAAAGACTTGGTTTGACTTGTCAATGCGTTATCAGCCTTATAATCAATTTAAAGAAAAAATTATTCGAATATTTCTTCGTTAAAAAATGTGTGCTAATGCACACATTTTATTTACTCTTATCAATGATTTCTTGTTGAAATTCTTTAGAAACTTTTAAAATTTCTTTTATAAATTTCTTGTAGTAAGGACGAAGTCCAGGATCAACTTGTCCACATAGACGTTCAATCATTGCTGCCTCACGTTCAGGATCGTAAATTGGCAATTCATGAACAATCTTGTAAAAGGCAACATCGCGAATACAAGCCATACGTTTAACGAAAAGTTCTTGTAACTCATCATCAATCGTATTAAGTTCATGACGACATTCAACTAATGATTTCATGCTTTTCCTCCCTTAAATCTAATTTGTGTCAACATGACAGCTATAAACATCAAGACACAGCCAAATGTTTCTTGAAAACTTAAAACTTGATTTAAGAATAAGAATCCCGAAATCGCTGAGATGACCGCTTCCATCGACAGAATCAAAGAAGCAATAGTTGGATCTGTATCTTTTTGACCGAAAATTTGCAAAGTATACGCAACACCAGTTGATAAAACACCAGTGTATAGCAATGTTCCACCAGCGCTAATAATGCCAGAGATTCGAATATCTTCAAAGAAGAATGCAAAGATTAAGCTTGATAATCCAGCACTAATATATTGAACAAACGATAGTTGGACTGAATTGACGTTTTGCGCATATGCACCAATCAAGACAATTTGTAACGCAAAGAAGAAAGCACAGCCAATTAATAATATATCACTAATCTCAAAACTTAAATCAGCGCCACTTAAAAAATACAATCCGACAACCGAGATAATAATCGATAAATTAACGAACGGGGTAGTTTTTTGTCTAAACATCACAAAGTTAAGAATTGGAACAAAAACCATGTAAAGCGAAGTGATAAAACCAACTTTTGCAGCACTAGAATAATGCGCCATTGCTTCCATTTGTAGGTTGGCTCCAATCGAGATACATAAGCCCATTAGAATGCCAAGAATTATGCAACGTTTATTGTCGACACCACTTCTTGCAAATTTTAGCAATGGTAACAACGATGCTGCACCAATTAGGTAACGAACACCGTTAAATGTAAGTGTACCAATCACATCAACTACTTGTGTTTGTAAGACAACCGCAAAACCCCAAATTAATGCCGTCGTTAATAAAAATAATTCACCCTTAATTTTTTTCATCAAATACTATTCTACACTAGTTCACATATAAAAATATAGTGCTAAATACTTTTGCAATCTCTCAAAAGCGTTAAACTTGTAATAATTAGCTTTAAATAGCTAAAAAGCCATTAAATCTACAATTTACAGTCCGTACTTAATAACTTAATTTTTGATTCCGATATATTTATTTTATAAAAAACATATAAAAAGTGACTCTCATAAGAGAATCACTTTTTGATTATTTTGTCTTTGTAGCAGTATCTGGAATGATGCTTGGTTTTTCTTGTTCAGTTAATGGATCGATAGTTGGTCGTTTAGTTGTAACAACGTTTGCAACTAATTGACCCAACTTATTATCAACAACCGTAATCTTAACAGTATTTTCCTAGTTGTAAAACATATTCTTTTGGACCTGAAATAAGGATCTTCTGTCCTTCGTCAAGATGCTCAAGAATTGTTACTTTTGTCTTGTTTTTAAATTCTTCAAGATATCCTAAATCGCTATATGGGACTAAGCATTGTAATTCCATTTCATTAGGATAAATTTTAGAAACAATTGTATCTAGAAGATTTTCAATGCCATCTAAAGTCTTTGTTGAAATGGTTAAAGGGTATTGATTAGTGTTTTCAACTAAGTCAGTTTTGTTGTAAACATTGATGATTGGAGTATCATGCACACCAATCTCCTTTAAAGTTTTGAGGGTAACATTAATTTGTTCATCGCAGTTCTTATTTGTTAAATCAATGACATTCAAAAGTAAATCAGCTTCTTTAGCTGCGCTCAAAGTTGAATGGAAGGCTTCGATTAGATCATGTGGCAAATCACTCACAAAACCAACTGTATCAAATAATAGGAATTCATAATTCAAATATTTAATTTTTCTAATCGAAGTATCTAATGTCGCAAACAACATGTTCTCTTCAAAGACTTGTTTCTCACTCCTGTCATTAATATTCAACAAGGCATTCATTAAACTCGACTTACCAGCATTGGTATAACCAACCAACGAAACCTTTTTTAGCAATGATTTATTACGATGATTTGATTTCTCATGGCGTTCTTTTTCAATCTTAACAAGTTCTTTACGTAATTCAGCAATCTTATCAGCGTTCTTGCGTTTGATAACAGCAGCTCTGGTTTCGCCTGTGCCTTTATTCTTAACACCACCTCTTTGTCGTTCGTTATCTTCGCTTTCTTTTAAATAACGAGGCAAATTATATTTCAAGCGCGCCATTTCTGTTTGAATCATTGCTTCCTTAGTACGAGCACGAGATGAAAAAATATTAAGAATTAAAGTTGTGCGATCAATGACATCAACCCCACAATATTCAGCAATGCGCGGCAAAACATTAATTGAAAGATTATTTAAAAAGACAATAGCCTTGGCATCCGTCTCATCTACCGCAGCCTTTAATTCATCAAGTTTTCCTTTCCGAAAGACAGTTTGTTTATCCATACTACGGCTTAATTGAGTTACGACTTTGACAATTTCAATATCCGATGCTTTACAAAGTTCAATGCATTCGTCAACCATGTTATTAAAATCAACTCGGCCTAAATTAACGCCGGCCAAAATTGCATGTAATTTAGCCATATACTATACCAAATAATGGTCGCGAATCATTTCGATGTCTTGACTCGTCAAACCATATTCTTCTTTAAAGAAAGTGCCATAATCATGATATTTTGCAAGAATCACATCATGTGTGCCTTCAAGCCATTCGCGGAAACATAAACTTGGTCGGCGAATTTCATTTGGTTTTTTATGAAATTGTTCAACTCTAAACTTTAAATAAATATCATGAGAAATTAAGTAGTCATGGTAAATCGTTTCTTCATCAACTCCCAACAAGGCTTCTAGCAATGCCGCAAAGACCCCTGTCCGATCTTTACCAGCCGAACAATGGAAGTAGATTGGCGTTTCGCCTGCTTTAATCCAATCAAAAATTTGATGATAAGCCGGATTCTCGAATGGTAGTTGTTTATAAATCATGACTAGCCACTCTTCAATAAGGCTTGCCCTTTCTTCAGAAATAGTATTAAGATCATCAGACTTTACACGATCATTCTTAGTAATAGCCGGTAAATGATGATACTCAGCACCTTTCGGTATATAAACTGGACTCTTTTCACCAGATTCATCATAGCCTCTAAAATCAATAATATGTTTAAAACCAATATTATCGAGGATAGTTTTGTCGTTGTCATTGAGGCGTTCTTCTAAGAATGCTGGACCTCTGTAAAAACAATGTTCTTTAATTTGACGACCATCAATCGTCTTGATACCACCTAATTCTCTAAAATTTAGTAAACTTATCTTGTTATTCATATGTTTAATTATATACTAATTAACTTATCAATGGTTAAAATGATATAATGTATATGATATATAAAGGAGAAAATTAAATGAAACCTACTCTAGTTATTTTAGCTGCCGGCATGGGTTCGCGTTATGGTGGACTTAAACAAGTCGATGCAGTTGGTAACCATGGTGAAGCTATTATTGATTTTACAATTTTTGATGCCATCGAAGCTGGCTTTAAGAAAGTTGTCTTCATCATTCGAAAAGAACACGAAGAACTTTTCGAAAAGAATTTCGCTGCTAAACTTCGCAAGTTCGTTGAAGTTGGTTATGCATACCAAGATTTAAACGACATCCCTGAAGGATGCACAATTCCTGAAGGACGTGAAAAACCTTGGGGAACAACTCATGCATTGCTTGCTTGTCGCAATGTTATTACTGAAGATCCATTTGTAATCTGTAACGCCGATGACTTCTATGGCAAAGATGCATTCGTTAAAATCATGGAATACATGAACAAAGAAACAGCTGATGATGAATACGCAATGGTTGGCTATAAATTAGCTAACACATTATCAGAAAATGGTACTGTTACTCGTGGTTTCTGTGAAAATACAAACGGCTATTTAAGCAAAATTCGTGAAGTATTAAAGATTAGAAAAACAGAAACAGGTGCTGAATACGAAGAAAACGGTGAATGGATTGCATGTGATC
>JAHHTG010000045.1 GCA_020024765.1 Thomasclavelia sp.
AACTTTGATACATGTCTTAATTTATTATTAGACTTCGTACAAGATTTTAATGTTTCAAAGGAATCAGTAGAGAAAGAAAAACCGATCATTAATCAAGAAATTTCGATGTATCTTCAACGTCCAATTACTCGTTTAATCAATGAGACTTATGCTTCGATGTATCATCATTTCCCATTAAAATATGATATCGGTGGCAATGAAGAAACTGTTAATGCAACAACAAAAGAAGAACTAGATACATGCTATAAGATTAATTATCATCCTTCAAATATGGTTTTAAGTATTGTTTCCTTTATTGACCCTGAGGAAATTATGACTTTAGTTAGAGCTAATCAAAATGCGAAGTCCTTTACAAAGGAAACTGTAGCGATTAATGAAAATGAACCTGAACCTAAAACAGTTGTACGCCAAGAATATACTTTCCATATGGATGTGAATAGTCCAAAAGTAGTTTATGCTGCCAAATTGGATTACAGTAAGTTCTCTGACGATGAACAAGTTATCATTGAATTTGTTTTAAGCAAATATTTTCAAATGTGTTTTTCAAACATGAATCCAGAATATCAAAATTGGCTAGATCAAGGGTTGATTAATGATTTTTTTGGCTGTGAATTCGAAGTTGAATTCGATTATGCGTATGTGATGTTCTATACAGAAGATATGAAAGCCCAAGAATTTAAAGAATTTATCGATGGAATTATGACGAAATATATACCAACGAAAGAAAAATTTGATGAATTAAAGCGTCGTTTTATTGGTGAATTCTTTGCAGAATTTAATGATTTTGAAAACTTCAACATTACATTCATTCGCAATGCTTTAGATAAAATCGATATTTTTAGAGTTTATGACTTAATCGCAAGCACATCTTTTGAAGATATGCTAGCCGAAGTTGAAAAACTCGATTTAACAAATTACACGTTAATTTCATTATTGCCAAATAAAGTAGAATAGAACAGAATTTATTAAGACTTAATTTGTATATAATCCATCATTTAAGACAAGTTTGTTACTTTGCATACTTGTCTTTTTTAGTTTACGATGTGAATGCAAGTAATCAAAAGGAGGGTTATGAATCAAGTTATTTTAATTGGCAAAGTTAGAAGTGAATTAGAAATCAAAGATAGTAAGAATGGTTTTCAGGTTGGACATTTTTTAATGGAAGTTGAACGTCCT
The DNA here is from genome assembly GCA_020024765.1 of Thomasclavelia sp. Taxonomy (GTDB): domain Bacteria; phylum Bacillota_I; class Bacilli_A; order Erysipelotrichales; family Erysipelotrichaceae; genus JAHHTG01. Next base: position 1,177 of record JAHHTG010000045.1, read on the forward strand.
TATACTAATGCAGATGGTGAAACAGATACTGATTTATTTCAAGTAACAATTTGGCGTTCATTAGTAGAAGAGTTCCAAACTCGTTTCCATATGGATGATTTAATTGGTATTAGAGGTCGCCTACAAGCTAACAATTATTATAAAGATGAACACGAAACTTATTATCGCGCCGATGTTGTTGCCGAGCGTATGATCTCATTTGATAAGAAATAAACCGATAATACATGTTCCCTTGTCGATTATCACTGATTTAAGTTATAATTAAAAACAGGAGATAAATTATGGGATTTGATTCTTTACAAGAAAAATTAACAAAAACATTTAGAAATCTTCAAGGTAAAGGTAAACTTACCGAGAAGAATATGGAAAGCACGTTGCAAGAAATCCGTGCCGCTTTATTAGAAGCTGATGTTAACTACCAAGTAGTTAAAGATTTCTTAACTCGCGTCAAGGATGAGTCTTTAGGACAAGATGTCTTAAATTCAGTTGATCCTGGCCAATTGGTCATTAAAATTGTCCATGATGAGATTGTTAAATTATTAGGTAGCGAAGATGCTGAATTACACTTTAATGAGCAAGGTTTAACAACTATTATGGTTGTTGGTTTACAAGGTACAGGTAAAACAACACATATTGCTAAAATTGCAAAACTTTTAAAGGAAAAACAAAATCGCAAGCCGATGATAATTGCGGCCGATAATATTCGTTTAGCTGCAGTTGATCAATTGGTGACATTAGGTGAAGAAATTGGTGTTGAAGTATATCATACTGATATTGAAACTAAAGCTGTCGATATTGTTTCGCAAGGTGTTGCTTATGCTAAGAGCAAAGGTTACGATACAGTCTTAATCGATACAGCCGGTCGTCTTCATGTTGATGAAGCATTAATGTCTGAATTGAGCGATATTAAAGCTGTGGTTAAGCCAGATGAAATTTTATTAACAGTTGATGCTCTAACAGGTCAAGACATTGTTAATGTCGCAAAGGCCTTTAACGATTTGTTACAAGTAACTGGTTTAATTGTTACTAAATTCGATGGTGATTCAAAAGGCGGTGGTGTTTTATCAGTAAAAACAATCACTGGTGTACCAATTAAATTTGCCGGTGTTGGTGAAAAAGTTGGCGATTTAGAAATCTTCCATCCAGATCGTTTAGCTTCAAGAATCTTAGGAATGGGTGATGTTGTAAGTTTTGTTGAAAAGGCTCAAGAACAAATTGATCAAGAACAAGCCGAAAAGAGTGCACAACGTTTCTTAAGTGGTAAATTCACAATGGATGATTTACTAGTTCAAATTGAAGCAACTCAAAAAATGGGTCCACTTGCATCAATCATGAAGATGATGCCAGGTATGGGTGATTTATCTAAACAGCTTGAAAATACCGATGCTGATAAACAAATGAAACGTGTTAAAGCTATTATTCAATCAATGACAAAAGAAGAACGTGAAGATCCTTCGATTATGCGTTCATCTCATAAACGTCGTGTTGCAAATGGTAGTGGTACTTCTGTTGATGAAGTTAATAAAGTTTTAAATCAATATAATCGTATGAAGAAATTAATGAAACAAATGTCTGGTCTACGTGGTGGATTTGGGGGATTTGGAGGTTTATTCGGATAATGGTTGAATATATTTGTAATTTATTAAAAGAAATCACTGCAATCGATTCGCCAAGTGGTTTTACTCGTGGGGTTTGTGACCATTTAAAGGCAATTGTCGATGAGATGGGCTATAAATCATATTATACAAATAAGGGCAATTTGATTATTGAAGTTGAAGGTCAAGATAATCGAGCATTAGGTGTTGCAGCACACGTTGATACATTAGGATTAATGGTTCGTTCAATTAAAACGGATGGTACTTTAGCCATCACGAAAGTTGGTGGGCCAATTCTTCCAACATTAGATGGTGAATACTGTAAAATTTATGCTCGTAACGGACAAATTTACACAGGTACTATTCTTTCGAATTCACCAGCTGTTCATGTTTTCAAAGATGCCGGAACTCTTGAAAGAAATTGTGATACAATGTGTGTCAAACTTGATGAAATTGTAAAGACTAAAGAGGATACGATGGCATTGGGTATTGAAAATGGTGACTATATCGCTTACGATCCTAAGACAACCATTACAGAAAAAGGTTTCATTAAGAGTCGTTTCCTTGATGATAAATTAAGCGTTGCAATCCTCTTTGGCGTTTTAAAACAATTGAAGGAAACTAATACAAAGTTACCTCATAAGACTTATTTTATTCTTTCAACTTACGAAGAAGTTGGTCATGGTGCTGCTTGGATTCCATCTGATATTGTTGAAATGCTAGCGGTTGATATGGGCTGCATCGGTCTAGATTTAGCTTGTACTGAATATGATGTATCGATTTGTGTCAAAGACTCAAATGGTCCTTATGATCAATCAATGACTGACCGTCTGGTAAAATTAGCTAAAGAATTAAAACTGAGCTATGCAACTGATATCTATCCATTCTATGGTAGCGATGTCGGTGCAGCACTTGGTGGCGGCAATGATATTCGTGGGGCTTTAATCGGTGCTGGTGTTGCTGCTTCTCATGGTATGGAACGTACTCACAAGCAAGCAGTTGATAATACATTTAAACTACTTTGGGCTTACATAAATCAATAGGGTAAAGTAAATATACTGTATCAAGTAAAAATACTTGACACAGTATATTTTATTATGTTAGACTCTAATAGTCGAAAATAACAGGAGGACAAAAACTATGGCAGTTAAATTAAGATGTTTAAGAATGGGTGCTAAAAAAGCTCCTTTCTATAGAATCGTTGCAGCTGATTCAAGATGCAGAAGAGATGGACGTAATATCGAAGTAGTAGGTACATACAACCCAACTAAAGAACCAGCAATCGTTAACATCGATGAAGAAAAGGTTATGAAGTGGTTAAACAATGGAGCTATCCCTTCAGATACAGTTCGCAATATCTTATCTAAAGAAGGAATCATCAAAAAATACGCTGAATCAAAAAAGAGTAAATAATGATTAATCTTGAACAAGTATTATTAAATATTGTTAAGCCAATTTGTAAAGATCCAGAAGGCGTATTAGTTAAGCAAATGGAATCAATTAACGACAATGAAGTATTACTTTATGTCTATGCTCCTAGCGAAGATATCGCTCGTTTAATTGGTCGTCAAGGCACAATGGCAAATTCAATTCGCCAAATGTTGCAAGTTGCTTCAAAGATTCAAAATAAGAGAATCGCGATTAAGTTCGAAGCTATTGAAGGATGATTATTCATCCTTTTTCTTTACAGGATATTATGGAATACATATTAATAGGAAAATTAATTAAACCCTTTGGATTAAAAGGGGAAGTTAAAGTTGATATCTATACTGATTTTGTTAAAGAACGTTTCGCTCCTAATAGTATGGTTTACTTAAAGGTTGATGAAACAATGGAACCAATGAAGGTCAAACAATATCGGATGCATAAAGGACAATTGTTACTGCAATTTGTTGATCATGAAGATATTAACTTAATTGAAAAATATCATCTTGTCGATATTTATAAGCACGAACGTGATATTAAACCTTTAAAAGAAGGCGAATATTTCTTCCGTGATTTAGTGGGACTTGATGTTATTTTAAAGGGGGAAATCGTTGGTAGAGTCAAAGACGTTGAAGCAGGTATGCGCTCAAACTTATTAAGAATTAAGAAACTTGATAAGAAAGAAGTGCTCGTTGCTTATTTGCCTGTCTTTGTGGACCGAGTTGATCTAGAAAAAGGTCAAATTGTATTAAAAGATGTTGAGGGATTACTATGAAGATTACAATCTTGACGTTATTCCCAGAAATGTTTGAAGGTGTTTTGAATAATTCGATTTTAAAACGTGCTCAAGATAAAGGTATTTTTGAAATTGAACTCGTTAACATCCGTGATTTTTCAACAAATAAATATAAACATGTCGATGATACACCATATGGTGGTGGAGCTGGTATGCTGATGCAAGTGGAGCCAATTGATTTAGCTTTGCGTTCGGTACGTCACGACAATTCATATGTCATGATGACTTCACCTAAAGCTAAACCATTTACACAAGCTAAGGCTGTTGAATTATCGAAAAAAGAACATTTAATTATAATTTGTGGTCACTATGAAGGAATTGATGCGCGTGTTGAGAAGATGTGTGATGAAAATATTTCAATTGGTGACTATATTCTAACCGGTGGTGAGCTTGCAAGCATGGTTGTAGTTGATAGCGTTGTACGTTTAATTGATCACGCAATCAGTTCTGATTCACTCGATGTTGAATCTTATGATAATCACTTATTAGAATATCCACAGTATACAAAACCTTACGATTATCAAGGTGATAAAGTTCCTGATGTCTTATTGTCAGGCAACCATGCTTTAATTCGTAAATATCGTTTAAAAATGGCGCTATTAGATACATTGCGCTATCGACCAGAGCTCTTGAAGGATCATCAATTTACGAATGAAGAATACAAACTTCTTCAAGAAATTTTGGTCGATTTAAAACATGGTAAGTTTTAATAAAACCCTTGAAACCATGGGGTGTTTATGGTAATATATTAAAGCTTAATGCAGTCAATATTCCGCTGTGCATGACATATGAGTGTTGATTATATATTTGTTAGAGGAGAAAAAAGATGAATTTAAATTTAGTAAGTGAAATCACTAAGTCACAAATCAAAGATAATCGTCCTGAAGTTCGCCCTGGATACAATGTACGTGTAGACGTTCGTATTCAAGAAGGTTCTAAATCTCGTATCCAAGCATTCGAAGGTTTAGTAATTCGTGTACAAGGTAGCGGTATCGGTGAAACTTTCACAGTTAGAAAGTTATCTTCAGGTGTTGGTGTTGAAAGAACATTCCCAATCAACTCACCACTTATCGAAAACGTTGTCGTATTAAGAAAAGGTAAAGTTAGAAGAGCTCGTCTTTACTACCTACGTGGACGTTCAGGTAAATCTGCTCGTATTAAAGAAATTCGCTAATTTAAGCAAATTTAAGCCGCTCAATGCGGCTTTTCTTTTTTATGATATAATACTGAAGTGAGGTTTTTATATGGAGAAAACAATTGATTTTATCTTTGAATTTTTTAAATCATTATTAATTAGTATCGTTATTGTTGCGTTAATTATTACTTTTGTGGCGATTCCTGTACGTGTAAATGGCAGTTCAATGTATCCTAATTTACATGAAGGTGATTTTGGTTTTAGTGGCAAATTTAACCGTGTATTAGGTTATAAACGTTTTGATGTTGTGGTTCTTGAAAATGAAGCAACAGCCCAAAAGATTGTAAAACGTATTATTGGATTACCTGGTGAAAAAGTTGAATATAAGAATTCGCAATTATATATTAATGGTGAAGCAATCGAGGAAGACTTTTTAGATGAAGGTGTCTTCACAAATAACTTAGTGATTGAACTTAATGAAGATGAATATTTCTGTTTAGGTGATAATCGTGAAGTGTCACAAGACTCTAGATATTATGGACCATTCAGTTCAAAGGATATTGTCGCAAAGTCAATTTTAATTTTATATCCATTTAGTGATATTGGAATTTACTAGTTTTAAAGATGCGAGGAGGGGGCAATTATGGAAAATAAAACAACAAATATTAACTGGTTTCCTGGTCATATGCAAAAAGCTAAACGCCAGATGCAAGAATCACTCAAACTTGTCGATATGGTCATTGAATTACGTGATGCTCGAATTCCCTACAGCAGTGAAAATCCGATGATTAAGGATTTAATCGGTCAAAAACCACGTTTGATTATTTTGACAAAGAAAGATATGGCTGATCCAAAAGTTACTGAAGAATGGCTTGAATACTTTAAGTCTAATGAGATTAAAGCAATAGCAGTTGATTCGAATCACGATGATTTAAAGAAAATTATTTCAGGATTGGTTAAGGAAATCTTAGCTGATAAATTGGCTCGTGCTAAAGCTCGTGGAATTCGCAAGAAGGTGTTGCGAGCCATGGTTGTTGGTATTCCGAATGTCGGCAAATCAACTTTAATTAATGGTGTTGTAAAAAAGAAAATAGCTAAGGTAGAAAATCGTCCCGGTGTCACAAGGAGCCTTCAATGGATTAAACTGAATGAAGATGTTGAATTATTAGATACACCAGGCGTATTGTGGCCTAGATTTTCCGAGGAACGTGTAGCTTTTAACTTAGCTTTAGTAGGATCGATGAACGATCAAGTGGTTGACTTACGTGCCATTGTTTTAGCGTCTTTAGATTATTTAAAAAAATATTATGCAGATTTGCTAAGTGAACGTTATGAAATCGAGATTGTTGATGAATCAGCATTTGAAACTTTAAAACGTATTGGTGCTAAAAAGAATCTATATAAACTAGCTGGTGAAGTTGACGTAAAGCGAACAGTTGAGTTTTTTTTAGCGGAAATTCGCAATGATAAAGTTGGCCGTATTTCTTGGGAGCGTGTTGATGAAATATACAACTGAAAGCCTTTATGAACACTCACATTGGCTAAATCATGAATTAGTTATGGGACTTGACGAAGCCGGACGAGGGCCATTGTGTGGGCCACTAGTTGTAGCGGGCGTTGTTTTTAATGAGGGTTATCATAATGATGATATCTATGATTCTAAGAAACTAAGCGAAAAGAAACGTGAAGCTTTGTATGAAGTTATTGTTAAAGATGCCGCTTATTATATGATTGAAGTTGTTGAGCCGAAAATAATTGATGAGTTAAATATTTATCAAGCTACAAAACGTGCTATGGAAAAGATTGCGATGTCTCATCCGTGTCATTTTATCTTAAGCGATGCTATGCCTTTAGATATTAATAAAGATGTAGTAGCACTTGTAAAGGGTGACCAAAAGAGCATTAGCATTGCAGCCGCAAGCATTTTAGCTAAAGTTACAAGAGACCATATCATGTATGAACTTGATGCAAAATACCCACAATATGAACTCGCAAAGCACAAAGGTTATCCAACGAAACGTCATTTAGAACTTCTTGAAACTTATGGTTTACAAGATTTTTATCGTTTATCCTATGGGCCATGTGCTCGTGCTAAACAAACCAAATTATTTTAGGTTTGAAGTTAAATCTTTACTACGATAATGTAGGAGGATTTATGAATAGAAATGAACTTATTGCTTGTGCAATTGAATATCAAGGAGATTATTCAAAGGTTGCACAAGCTTTTTACAATAATGAATGTGTAAAAGAAATGAAAGAGACAGATGCGATTACAATTCTGGATGAAGATTATCCTGAAAGTTTAAGAGCTTTAGTTCATCCACCTTTAGTCTTGTTTTATAAAGGAAAACGGGAATTATTAAGAGGGAAGAAAATTGCGATTGTTGGTTCACGAATTGCATGCGATTATGCATTAAGGGCTACGGATTTGTTGGTTAGAAGTAAAATTGATAACTATACTATTGTTTCTGGTATGGCTAAAGGCATCGATACCCAAGCACATCTTAGTTCTTTAAATGGTAAAACCATTGCTGTTTTAGGCTGTGGAATTGACTATATTTATCCCAAGATTAATGCTGAACTTTATAAGATACTCGCAACTCAGCAACTCATTATTTCGGAATATCCAGGTAAAGTATTGCCACTTTCGTTTCATTTTCCGATAAGAAATAGGATTATTGCAGGACTATCTGAAAATTTGTTTGTTATGCAAGCGGGATTAAAGAGCGGAACGTTGATTACTGTTAATGAAATGCTGAATCTTAATCGTGATGTTTATGCGTTGCCATACGAAGTTTTTGATCCTAACGGCTTGGGGACAAATCATTTAATCAATGAAGGAGCGAATATGATTCTCCTTGAGCATTTTTCGCAAAGATAATTGCAATATTTTTTTATTTGTGTTTATATAAATGTTGAATTTGAGGTGTAGAATGAAAAAATTAGTTATCGTCGAATC
>JAHHTG010000046.1 GCA_020024765.1 Thomasclavelia sp.
TAATTAAACAAGCAGATGTAGCTCGTAAAGAATTACTTTCAAATGTTTCACATGATTTACGCACACCACTTACGATGATTGTAGGCTACGGCGAAATGATGCAAGACTTTGATGAGGAAAAGACGAATGAGAATATTGAAGTCATCGTTGAAGAGGCTAAACGTTTATCAGGCTTAGTTGATGATATCCTCGATGTCTCAAAAGGGGAACTTGGTAAGCTTGAACTTCACACAAAAGAATATTCTATAAATGAAATTGTTTATTCGGTATACCATCAATATTCATTATTGGCGGAATCACGGAACATTGATTTAAAGATTGATCTTGATGCGGATGCGATTGTTGAAGTTGATGAAAAACGAATTAAACAAGTTTTATATAACTTTGTGAATAATGCCATCAACTATAATACAAATCCAAATCCAGAAATTATCATTAGCACGAAGATTGGCGAAGACCATCGGGTTCTTGTCAGCGTTTATGATAATGGTCCAGGTATTAAACAAGAAGAAATTCCATTAATTTGGGATCGTTACTATAAAGTTGATGCCGAACACAAGCGTCAAGTCTTGGGTAGTGGTATTGGTTTATCATTGTCGAGAATGATTCTTGAGTTACATGATGTCGAATATGGTGTTGACTCAAAAGAAGGCGAATATACAAGATTCTATTTCTACCTCAAAATAGGTGAATAATCATTAAACTTAATACAAGGCATGGTCCAAAAGGAATATAGGATTGATGCCTTGTTTTATTTAAAAATAAAGCTAAGATAGTTGCATTCAACAAAAAACTAATAACTTTAAAATCACTTAGAAAAGGAATGGTGACTAAAACGAATAGTAAATCACCCAATCCTAGCCAATGACAAATGGTGAAAAACACAAAGATTAAAAGGTAAAAAAGTTTAAGTAAACTTATATTCAAAGAATAATTTAGATTAAAATATAAGGCGACAACAACTAAATCCAAGTAATAAATGTCATAATTTTGAAAATCGGTTTTTATGATATGTAAAAGGCTAAGATAAAAGATTAAAGTCGGCCAAGCGTTAGTATATGCTAATAAGATTGGCCAAAGAGTCTGCAAAATAATATTAAAATTTAAGACGTGAAGTGCTAAAATAAATGCACGGGAATTGAAAGACTGTTGCATATAATATTTATAAGGTCAGGCAATAGTTTTTCCTAACCAAAAAGGGAGATTTTTATATGAAAGATTTAAAAGGTACAAAGACAGAAAAGAATTTGTGGGCAGCTTTCGCTGGTGAATCACAAGCTAGAAACAAATACACTTATTATGCATCAAAGGCTAAAAAAGAAGGCTACGAACAAATCGCTGCATTCTTCTTAGAAACTGCAGATAACGAAAAAGAACATGCTAAGTTATGGTTCAAAGCACTTCATGGTGGTGCAATTCCTTCAACTATCGAAAACTTAAGTGATGCAGCAGCTGGTGAAAACTACGAATGGACTGATATGTACGAAAAGATGGCTCGTGAAGCTCGTGAAGAAGGCTTTGAAGCAATTGCTCGTCAAATGGAAGGCGTAGCTAAAATCGAAAAGCACCACGAAGAAAGATACAGACAATTACTTGCTAACATCGAAGATGGTAAAGTCTTCGAACGTGAAGAAGAAAAAGTTTGGGTATGCCGTAACTGTGGTCACGTACACGTTGGTGTTAAAGCTCCAGAAGTTTGCCCAGTTTGCGCTCATCCAAAGTCATTCTTTGAAATGGAAAAGACAAATTTCTAAGATTAAATCAATTATTAAGATTGCCAACCATCGGTTTATCGCTGAAGCCTGGTTGGCTTTTTTATTTCATCAGTATGAAATATTTTCAATGGTAGTTTAATTTTTGGCCTCCTTTAGCTATAATGAGAATATGGAATGTAATATTATTAATCAAACACAAGAAACAAAATACGAACAATATTATCCTGAAATTCAACATTATTTTGAAAAGGCCTTAAAAGACCTAGAAATGCCTGGTGACTATGATATTAGTTTAATCTTAGTGGGTCCTGAAGAGATTCATGAAATTAACCGTCAATATCGTAAGATTGATCGTGAAACAGACGTTATTTCGTTTGCGGAAATTGATGGTGAAGCAGGCTTTGATGTTGAAACGGATGAACCAATTTATTTAGGTGATATCTTCATCAATATTGATCGTGTTGTTTCACAAGCCAAGGAATATGAACACTCGGAAGAACGCGAATTTATTTTCTTATTCATTCACGGTGTATTGCATTGCTTAGGCTATGACCACATGACAAAAGAAGATGAAGAAGTAATGATTGCTAAGCAAAAATTAATTTTGGGAGATCTTAAGTGAAAAAATTCCAAGTCGCATTTAACGGCATCTTGGAGGCTTTGAAACATAAAGCTGTCTTGATTCAAGTTATACTTGGATTAATTACACTTGTAGCAGGATTTGTCCTAAAACTTGATTATTATGAATGGTTAATTGTCATCGTTATGATTGGCCTTGTGATTGGCTTTGAAATGCTTAACACAGCAATTGAAAAGGTATGTGACTTTGTAGAACCACATTATAATCAACAAATTGGCATCATTAAAGATATTGCGAGTGGCGCAGTGTTATTTATATGTTTAACAGCTATGGTTATTGGAATAATCGTGGCTTTTAATCATCTCTAGGAGGTTTATAATTATATGAAATATCAAAACGTACTTGACGAAGCATTCGCGGCAATGAAGATGGCATATTGCCCATATTCTCATTACCAAGTGGGTGCTTGTGTTTTAACTAAGGACGGCAAAATGTTCCGTGGCGCTAATGTTGAAAATGCATCTTATGGCGCAACAAATTGTGCTGAAAGAACAGCTATTTTCGCAACTTATTCTTATGGTTACCGTAAAGATGATATCGAAGCCATTGCGATTGTATCAAATGGTAAAACTGTTGCTGCACCATGTGGTATCTGTCGTCAAGTTTTTAGCGAATTATTAAATCAAGATACACCAATTATTCTTTCGAATGGTGTTGAAACAATTATTAAGACTAATGCCGAATTATTGCCAATGCAATTTACAAATGAGGATCTATAAATGAAAAGTGGTTTCGTAGCGATTGTTGGTAAACCAAATGCAGGTAAATCAACATTAATTAATGCCTTAATCCATGAGAAAGTTTCTATTATTTCTCATAAAGCCCAAACAACTCGTAATTCGATTATTGGGGTTTTAAATCAAGAAGATTTACAAATTGTCTTTTTAGATACACCTGGAATTCATAAAGCAAATACAATTTTGGGTAACTACATGAATAAAGAAGCTTTTAAGCAAGCAGATGGAGTAGATGTTATCTATTATTTATGCGATGCAAAAAAAGGTTTAGATGATCAAGACCGCGAAATTCTTGAACAAATGTTCAGTTATCATGTACCAATTTTCTTACTTTTAAACAAGATTGATTTAATTAGTAAGGATCAATTAGTTAGCCGTGTTATTTACGCTAATGAAAATTATAAATTCACGGAAATTATTCCAATTAGTGCAGGAAACCAAGAAAATTTGCAAGAATTACTTTATACAACACTAAAATATATTCATGATGATATTCAATTCTATCCAGAAGATGTTACAACTAATACAACGATTGAATTTAGAATTTCAGAATTAATTCGTGAAAAAGTTTTATTAAAGACAAATCAAGAAATTCCACACTTCGTTGCATGTAAGGTTGATCGTATTCGTTACACAGAGAAGAAAGCTTTTATTGAAGCTTCAATCATTTGTAATCGTGATACACATAAAGCCATCATCATTGGTCATGGGGGCCAAAAACTAAAAGCGATTAATCAAGCTGCAACTAAAGATATTAGTCAATTATTGGGTCGCAAAGTGGGTCTAAGTTTATTCGTGAAAGTCGAAGAAGACTGGATGAATAAGAACTCAAAACTTTATGATTTAGGTTATTATATCGGCGATAAATATGATCGTTAAAGCACGAGGAATTATCTTAAATAATAGCGATTATCGTGACAATGATTTATTATGCCATATTCTTTTTGCGGAATATGGCTTATTAACTTTTGTCGTTAAAGGGGCTAAGAAGTTAACGAGTAAGAACGCCTTTGGCTGTAACCGTGGAACTATTAGTGAAATTACTTTTGACTATAAAGAAAATCGTAAGATGTTTGGCATCCAAAGAGCGGATTATATTGAAAGTTATTACTATGATGATGACTTGATTAAATTAACGACTCTTAACATGATTTTTGAGATTGCAACAACTGTTTCTAGAGACCAAGATGTGGTTTATGAGTTATATGATTTATTGATTAAGACTCTAGCTGCTACAAAGGAATACAATATCTTACAAGTTTTAGCACTTTATATTGCTAAGATTATGAAACTTATCGGGATTGAACCGTATGTTGATGGCTGTGTACTTTGTGATGCACCAAAAGTTGTCACTATTTCAAAAGAAAAAGGTGGTTTCTTGTGTTTAGATCATGCCTTGAATTTACCTAAAGATGAGATTAGCACTTTAAAGAAATTTCGTTTAATTAATAAAATGGATTTTGAACATTTAAATTTGTTGAAAGATCTCGATTATAATTGGTCAGATACATTAATTATGCTTGATTTCTTGACCTATAATAGCGTGGTTAATGTAAAATCTTATCGGTTTTTAAAATCGTTATTAAAGGACTTATAAAATATAGTATAATTGATATGTTTTGAAGGAGTAGAGCATGAATAAATATAGTTTTGACGAAATCGTCAGTCATTTAAAGAATACCGGCTATGTTTACCAAGGTTCAGAAATCTATGGTGGATTATCAAACTCTTGGGATTTCGGTATTTTAGGTTCTTTCTTAAAGAAGAACATTAAAGATTTATGGTGGAAAGAATTCATCGAAAAATCACCATATAATGTAGGAATTGATTCAGCCATCTTAATGAATCCTAAAACTTGGGAAGCAACAGGTCACTTAAAAGGTTTCAGTGATTCAATGGTTGACTGTAAAGAATGTAAATCACGTTTCCGTGCTGATAAAATCATTGAAGAAGCAACGGGAATTAATGCCGATGGTAAGACTCCTGAAGAAATGGATGCAATTATTGAGGAACATAAGATTATTTGTCCTAAATGTGGCAAACATAATTTCACTAATGCCCGTCCATTTAACTTAATGTTTAAGACATTCATCGGTACACTTGAAGATGCAAAATCAGTTGTATACTTAAGACCAGAAACTGCTCAAGGTATCTTCGTTAACTTTGCAAATGTTCAAAGAACATCACGCAAAAAGATTCCATTTGGTATTGGCCAAATTGGTAAATCATTCCGTAATGAAATCACTCCAGGTAACTTCATTTTCCGTGTTCGTGAATTCGAACAAATGGAACTTGAATTTTTCTGCGAACCAGGCAGCGATTTAGAATGGTATAAATACTGGGTTGATTATTGCTGGAACTTTGTCTTACGTTTAGGTATTGATCAATCTAAATTACGTATTCGCCCTCATAGTCAAGAAGAACTAGCTTTCTATTCTAAGGGCACAAGTGATATTGAATATGCTTTCCCATTCACTGATTGGGGTGAAGTTTGGGGTATTGCCGATCGTACTGATTACGACCTTAAGCAACACCAAGAGTTCTCTGGTAAGCCATTAACTTATAGAGATCCTCAAACAAATGAAGTTTATGTACCATATTGTATCGAACCAAGTGTTGGTGTTGAACGTCTATTCTTAATGGCAGTTTGTGATGCATATGAAGTTCAAAAACTTGAAAATGATGATGAAAGAGTTGTAATGCATCTACATCCTGCAATTGCACCAGTTAAGGCTTGCGTTTGCCCACTAGTTAAGAAATTAAGTGGCGAAGCTCGCAAACTATATGAAAGCCTTGTTGAAGACTTCCACTGTGAATTTGATGAAACAGGTACAATCGGTAAACGTTACCGTCGTAATGATGCGATTGGTACACCATTCTGTATTACATTTGACTTCGATTCATTAGAAGACCAATGTGTAACTGTTAGACATCGTGATTCAATGGAACAAGAAAGAGTTGCGATTGCTGATCTTAAACAATACATTAAAGAAAGAATTAAATTTTAATGCGAATTAGCGAGGAAGTGATCCAGGATATCCTTAAAAGTGCGAGTATCACTGAGGTTATCGGACACTACATACCACTAATAAAAAAAGGAAGAGGATATACAGCAGTATGTCCTTTTCATGATGACCATGACCCATCTTTATCGATTTCTGAAGAGAAACAGATCTATAAATGTTTTGTGTGTGGCAATGGTGGCAATGTCTTCACCTTTGTCCAAAACTTTAAGAAATGTTCTTTCGTAGAAGCGGTTGCTGAAGTTGCGAACTTAATTGGCAAACCTCTTAATATTGAAATTGATAATAAACCAAAAGTGGTCTCAAAATATCAGAAATATTATGATTTGATGAATGACACTGTGCATTTCACAAATTCTGTGTTGTCAACTTATGCCGGCGAAGAAGCAATGGCTTATCTAAACAATCGTGGTTTAACAAAAGAAATCATCGATTATTTTGAGGTTGGTTATAATCCTAAAGGAGAAACCATCTATAAGTTCTTAAAGTCCAAGAACTATCAAGATGATGATATTCTAAAGGTCAATGTTTGCCGTATGACTGATTATGGCATTAAAGATGTCTTTGCAGGACGTATATTATTCCCAATTCACGATATCAATGGCAATGCGATTGCCTTTAGCGGTCGTATCATTGAAAAGAGTGATAGTGCAAAGTATGTAAATACCAATACGAACCTTATTTATGAAAAAGGGGTTGTAGTATATAACTATCATCGAGCTAAGGAAGATATTAAACGTTCCAAACGTGTTTATGTTTGCGAAGGTGTCATGGATGTCATTGCGTTTAAACGAGCAGGAATTTCAAATGTTGTCGCAACATTAGGAACGGCATGTACAGCTGAACAATTAAAGTTAATTCGAAATTTAACGAACCATATTATTTTCTGTTACGATGGTGACCGGGCTGGTCAAAATGCAATTATGAAGGGGATTGAGTTAGCGTTCTCGCTTGGCATTGAAGCTTATGCGATTAAGAACGACACTGAACTTGATCCAGATGAAATTATTAATCAAGGGGAAGCGAAAGATTTAAGAGACTTTGCCGATCAAGAAGTTACCGGCGTTGAGTTTGCCTTTGATTATTATCAAAAAGTTTATCCTTTAAATAATTATTCAAACCGTAAAGCTTACCACATGGTTCTAAGCAAACTAATTAATCAGGTTAACGATCAATATGACCGTGATAATTACTTCTTAGAGCTTCAAAACTTAACAGGATTGACAAAGTTAGCATCTACGGAAAGAAAAGTATGTTATAATAAAGAGTATACAAATTTTCAAGATAATACACGGATTCTTGATGGTTTATTGAAAGCTGAATATATCGTCTTAACACAGATGATTATTTCTAAAAAGGCTGTTGAAATTTACCGTAGTAAACTCGGGTATTTGATTGATGAATTGAATGACGCTTTAGCTACGAAGATTCTTGATGAGTATCGTAACTATGGTGAATGTACTTTTGCGGCATTATTTAATCATATCGACGACGAGCGAATGAAAAAGGTCTTACTAGACATTAGCACAATTGATACATTACCAAAGATATATGATGAAGCGATTTTACTCGGCGCAGTTCAACGTATCGAGGAACAACTCGACATTGAAAAACTCGAACAAGTCAAGGCGAAGATAGCTGAATTTGAACACGTAAATAGCGATGAATATATTCGTTATTTACAAGAATATGCTGAATTAGTAAAAAAACTAAATGGGAGGTAGTTATGGCAAGAACAAAATCAACAGAAACCAAAAAAGGCAAGGCCAAAGCTAGTATCAAAATTAAGGGAATTAAATCCATTGATGATTTTAAACAAGAATGTCTAAGAGTTTATCAAGCCAATGGTTCTTTACTTCAAAGAGACGTAATTGAAGCATTAGATAACTTAGATGTAGATGATGATGATATCGATACACTACATGATGACTTACTTGCAATGGGCATCAAAATTAGTGAAGACGATGACATCGAATTTGACATGACTAATCCTCAAGAAGATGACTTCGATGAAGACACTGCTGAACTTGATGATGATTATGACGAAGACCACGAAAAGACAAAATTAACACTTTCTGATTCAGCTTTAACTTATTCAAAGGTTAATGATCCAGTTAAGATGTACCTAAAAGAAATTGGTCGTGTTAACTTATTATCTGCTGATGAAGAAATCGACATTGCGAAACGTATCGAAGATGGAGATCAAGAAGCTCGTAAGATTCTAATTTCTGCAAACTTACGTCTAGTTGTATCTATCGCTAAGAAATACACTGGTCGTGGTATGTTATTCCTTGATTTAATTCAAGAAGGTAACATGGGCTTAATTAAGGCTGTTGAAAAGTTTGATTATCGTAAAGGTTTCAAATTCTCAACTTATGCTACATGGTGGATTCGTCAAGCAATCACTCGTGCAATCGCTGACCAAGCTCGTACAATTCGTATTCCAGTACACATGGTTGAAACTATTAACAAGATGACACGTATTCAACGTCAACTTGTTCAAGAGTTAGGTCGTGAACCAAGTGCTGAAGAAATTGCTGATAAGATGGGCCCTAACTTCACTGCTGATAAGATTCGCGAAATTCAAAAGATTGCGCTAGATCCAGTATCACTTGAAACACCAATCGGTGAAGAAGAAGATTCACATTTAGGTGATTTCATCGAAGATAAAGATGCCATGTCACCAGATCGTTACGCTAATAACCAATTATTACGTGATGAAATCGATTCAGTTTTAAAAACATTAACTGAAAGAGAAGAAAAAGTTATTCGTTTAAGATTTGGTCTAGAAGATGGCCGTACAAGAACACTTGAAGAAGTTGGCAAAGAATTTGACGTTACACGTGAAAGAATTCGTCAAATCGAAGCCAAAGCATTAAGAA
>JAHHTG010000047.1 GCA_020024765.1 Thomasclavelia sp.
TTTGTATAGCTTAGTTCATAAATCAATGTGTCCAGGATTCTGGGTACATATCATAGATGGGTCTAATTTTTTTAAAAGAAAAAATGAAAAAATATTTACAATGTTATTAAACTATATTTATATGTTAGAATTGTGAAAATTCCTAAATTTTTATAAACATCATACGATTTTTGCCATTAATGTCTTTCAAAGCTTCAACTTCAGCATCTTTGAAGTATTCTTTCGCAAGAGCAGTTAATGTTTCTTTTTGATTATAACCAATTTCAAAACCCAGCATTGCATGTTCATTTAATAATTTATGTGCATTTTCAAAGATTTCGCGATAATATTTTAAACCATCAGTGCCACCAAATAAGGCAACATGAGGTTCAAAGTCTTTAACACTAACTTCAAGATCTTCTTCACTTGGAATATATGGTGGATTTGAAATTAAGATATCAAGTTTCACACCTTTTTCAATCAACGGATCAAGCATATTACCGACTGTGAATTCAATATTCACTTCATTGAGTTCAGCATTTTTCTTGGCAACATTAACCGCACCTTCAGAAATGTCACTAGCATAAACTCTTAACTTAGGCTCTTCCTTAGCTAAAGCAATCGCAATTGCTCCACTACCAGTTCCGATATCAGCTAAAGTAATTTCCTTATAGTCAGCAAAGTTTTCATCAATCATCGCTAAAGTATTACCAATTAGTTCTTCGGTTTCATATCGTGGAATTAAAACATTATCATCCACCATTAACTTATATCCATAAAACCAACAATAACCCAAAACATAGTTAAGAGGTTCGTGATTTAGTAAACGTTTAATACCAGCTTCAAATGTTGAAATGACTTCAGAATCAGCTTCATCATCTAAATGTAAATATAAATTGATATCACGTGCAAAACATAATTCATATAAGAAAACTTTTATTGTCTCGGTAGTAATACCAGCTTCTGCAAAAGCAGTTTTATGTTCATGGAGAAGATTATTGTACGTTGTCATTTAGCAATTTCTCTTTTTGTTCATTTTCTAATAGTGCATTAACGATGTCATCTAATTTGCCATCCATAATTTGTTCCAATTGTTTAATTGTTAAACCAATACGGTGGTCACTAACGCGGTTTTGTGGATAGTTGTATGTTCTAATCTTTTCAGAACGGTCGCCAGTACCGATTTTAGATTTACGGATTGCTCCTTCTTTTTCAGCCTTTTGACGAGCATATTCTTCATAAACTCTAGCACGAATAATCTTTAGAGCAGTTTCACGATTGGCAATTTGTGAACGACCATCTTGGCAGTTTACAGTAATACCTGTAGGCTTGTGAACAATACGAACTGCACTATCAGTCTTATTGATATGTTGTCCGCCTGCTCCACTTGCGCGGTGTGTTTCAAATTCTAGATCTGAATCAGGAATTTCAATAGCATCTTCTTCAATATCTGGTAATACTAAAACAGTTGCAGTAGATGTGTGGATACGACCTTGAGTTTCAGTCTTTGGCACACGTTGAACACGATGCGCACCTGATTCAAACTTGAAATGACGGTATGCATCACGACCTTTAACATTAAAACTAATTAAAGAATAGCCACCTGCTTCCGATTCACTAGCTTCCATGACTTGGACCTTATATCCTAATCTTTCGGCATAGTATGAATACATTCTAAATAGGTCACCGGCGAAAATATTACCTTCATCACCACCAGCTGCTCCACGAATTTCAACGATACAGTCATTTTCATCTTCTGGATCACGTGGTAATAGTAATTCATCAATTCTTGCTGAAACGTGCTCTAATTCGGCTTCTTTTTCTTCGATTTCCATTTGAGCCATTTCTTTCATTTCTTCATCTTCAACTTCAGATAATAAAGTCTTTGTTTCTTCGATGTCAGTTTCTAAATTCTTTAGACGTTGGTAGCATTCGTAAGCATCGGCGATTGAAGCTTGTTCTTTTGAAAGCTTAGCAACTTGTTTAGGATCATTCAAGATTTCTTCAGTTGACATTAATTCGCTAATTTCGTTATATCTTTTCTCAATACTTTGTAATTTTATAATTCGAGCGTCCATTATTTACTCCCCTTTTCAATATTTGGTTTATCTAATATTACATGGCAATGACGGCAGCGTGCTTCATATGATTCACTCGCGCCAACTAAGACAATCGGATCAATATAGCGAGCTGGCTTGCCATTAATCATTCTTTGTGTACGTGTAGCTGGTGCCCCACATTGGTTACATACAGCTGTTAGCTTTGTAACGAACTCAGCTTGAGTAATTAACTTAGGCATTGGTCCAAAAGGTTCTCCACGGAAATCTAAATCAAGCCCCGCGCACATTACACGCATACCACGGTTTGCAAGTTCGTTGCAAACTTCACAAACACGTTCATCAAAGAATTGCACTTCATCAATCGCAACAACTTCAGTTGTAGGTTTGACATAATTGAAAATATCAAGTGGATTATCAATCACAATTGATTCCACAGCGCTACCGGCATGTGAAACAACTTTCGTATCAGAATAGCGGTTATCAATTTTTGGTTTAAAAACTAAAATTTCTTTGTGAGCAAATTCAAGAACTTTAATTCGGCGAATAAGTTCTTCAGTCTTTCCGGCAAACATACATCCAGAAATTACTTCTACCCAACCATCTTTATATCTTTGGTACATCGTTATATCTCCCATTCAAACAACTAATATTATACATGAAGCGCCTTAATAAAAAAATAAGGGACATCCCTTATTTTTTAAGACCATACTTTTTATTGAACTTTTCAATTCGACCTTGAGCAGCTGCGAATCTTTGACGTCCTGTATAGAATGGATGGCAATTTGAGCAAGTATCAACTTTGATATCACCTTTAGTTGAACCAGTTTCAAATGTTGCACCACAACTTGTACAAGTTACAGTAGCTCTCTTGTATTCTGGATGAATTCCTTTTTTCATAAACGCGTTTTCTCCCTTCTGCCTTAGGTATCTTATCAACCTAAAGTAAGTGCTTATATAATATATCATAAGCAATATTCAAAATCAATCATTTATCAACTTCAAAACCGATAATTTCTTGATTTTTTTACTAATTATGTAAATGTACAAATTAATGCGTAAATAAAGGCTAATTCTTACATTTACTTATCTAAATTATTCAACATCAGCGCCCAATGAACGAAGCTTTTCTTTGATGTTTTCATAGCCTCGATAGATATGATAAGCATCTTTAATCGTCGTTTCACCTTCTGCCATTAATGCCGCAATGACAAGTGATGCACCACATCTTAAATCAGTAGCTGTAACATTGGCACCCGTTAATGGCGTTGGACCGGTAATCGATGAAGAGCCTTTTAACACTTCGATATCAGCCCCCATCTTAGCAAGTTCAGCACAATGCTTGAAACGTTCTGGATAAATTGTATCTTTAACACGTGATAGTCCAACACATTGCGTTAATAAAGCTGTTAGAGGTTGTTGAAGATCAGTTGCAAAGCCAGGGTAAGGCAATGTCTTAATTTCCACTGCATTTAAATCTTTGCTTTCAAAGATTTCAACACTATCGATATTAACCTTCATGTTGACACCAATTTCTTCAAGTTTTAGCAATAATGATTCCAAGTGTTGTGGAATAATATTTGTAATACGCATATATTTAGCACACGCTGCAGCCATGATAATATATGTTCCAGCTTCGATTCGATCAGGAATGATTTCATGAAAACAACCACTTAATTCTTCAACACCATCAATCGTGATTTCATCTGTACCTGCGCCACGAATTTTGGCACCCATTTTATTAAGCATCGATGAAACGTCGATGATTTCAGGCTCCTTTGCTGCATTTTCAATAGTTGTACGGCCTTTAGCGAAGACTGCTGCCATCATGATATTGATTGTTGCACCAACTGAAGCAAAGTCTAAATAAATATTTGTACCAACTAATTCATCGGCTTGAATAATATAGTACCCATCATCGTAATCTACAGTTGCACCTAAAGCTTCAAAACCTTTTAAGTGTAAATCAATTGGACGAGGGCCTAAATAACAGCCACCCGACATCTTAATCTTTACATATTTATAGCGGCCAAGTAATGCACCCATGAAATAATAAGATGCTCTTAGCTTACCTACATTTTCATCATCAAGTGTTACATTTTTAATATCGGTCGGATCAATAACTAGGTGATCAGCGCGTTTGATAACTCGAACATTTAAAACCTTAAGCAATGAAGATAAAGCTTCAACATCAGAAATATCCGGAACATCACAAATTGTGACGGCATTGTTTGCTAGGACAGTTGCAGGGATTAAAGCGACTGTCGCGTTCTTTGAACCACTAATGCGAACCTCGCCTTCCAGTCTTTTTCCACCATTAATTACAATCGTATCATTCATCATTACTTTATATCCTCAATTACTTTCATTAAACCATTTATATCTTTAACTATTTTATCTGCAGCACTCTGATCAACTGGGAAACGTTTTTCTTCCCGAGCAATTGTCAAAATGCCAGCATTTTTACCGGCTAAAATACCAGCAGTTGAATCTTCATAAATCAAAGCCTCTTCTCTCTTAATATTTAAGACTTCTAAAGCTTTTAAATAAACATCCGGCGCTGGTTTAGCATGTTGACATTCATATCCTGTGATAATGGCATCGATGTAGGAATCAATTCCGTTTTCCACCAAGCATCTTTTTATTTCATCACGATAATTTGATGAACAGATGGCTAAACGGTAACCACGATTGCTTAATTCTTTAATTGTTTCAGCGACATCATCAAAAATATATTTACGATAATCCAAAAGATGATCTTCATAAAAATATTTTGTGTTAATTTTTTCAATTTCCTCGACGCTGTAACGATTATCAAACATGTCTGCAATCACGATATAAGACTCTGGGAAAATTGTCCCAACAATTCTTGATACATCACTCTTTGGACCTGTATAACCAAGTTTAATCATATATTCATAGGTCCCATCGATATAAAATTCTTCCGTATCGACCAAGGTTCCATCTAGATCAAATAAAATCGCTTTTAGTTCCATCAATACCTCTTTAATATTATAACCAAGAGATACTTAAATAATCAAACGATATTACTCTAAGCAGAAAAAAACCCGCTAAGCGGGCTTTTTAATTATGATAGTGCGATTAAGCCTTGTGAGCAGAACCGAATGTTTCGCACATAGCGATACACTTATTGATAATTGCTTCAGTACCTGGGGCAAAAATCTTACGAGGGTCATAACCCTTACCTTCTAAGTCTTTTCCAGCTTCGAAGTATTTACGAGTTGCATCAGCGAAAACTAATTGTAATTCAGTGTTAACGTTAATCTTAGAAACACCTAAAGAAATAGCTTTCTTGATTTGGTCTTCAGGAATACCTGAACCACCATGTAATACTAGAGGTAAGCCTTTTGTAACTTGTTGAATTGCATCAAGAGTTTCAAAACTTAAGCCAGCCCAGTTTGCAGGGTATTTACCATGGATGTTACCAATGCCTGCAGCTAAGAAGTCAACACCTAAATCAGCAACACGACGGCATTCTTCTGGATCGGCAACTTCACCTAATGAAGTAACACCATCTTCAGTACCACCGATACCACCAACTTCACATTCAACACTGATTCCTCTAGAGTGAGCGAATTCGATGATTTCTTTTGACTTTTCAACGTTTTCTTCGATTGGGTAGTGAGAACCATCGAACATTACTGAAGTGAATCCAGCTTCAATACAAGCTTTAGAACCTTCGAATGTACCATGGTCTAAGTGTAGAGCAACTGGAACTGTGATACCTAAAGCATCATGAATTTCCTTAACCATTGCAACTACAGTTTTGAAACCGCACATGTATTTAGCAGCACCTTCTGATACACCTAAAATAACTGGTGATTGTGCTTGTTCACATGCTTTAAGAATAGATTTAGTCCATTCTAAGTTGTTAATATTGAAGGCAGGAACAGCGTAATGACCTTCATGAGCTTTTTGAAGCATTTCTGTTGCAGAAACTAACATTTAAATATCCTCCTATGTCTGATTTTATTTTAACTCATTTTATGGTTTTTTACATCAATTTAAAACTAATACTTTGAAATTGTGTTATTTATTCAATTATTTTTCACAAGCATGACCACTGCTTGAGCTAAAACACCTTTTTCTTCTCCGACAAAGCCTAAGCCTTCGGCACAAGTAGCTTTGACATTGATGTTGGTTTCATCAGTATGTAAAGCTTGTGCAATGTTCTTACGCATTGTATCAAGATATGGTGCCATTTTTGGTTTTTCGATAACAATAATTGAATCAACGTTGTTAATTTGATAGCCTCTCTCTATCATCATCTTATATGTTTCTTCAAGCAAAACTAACGAAGAAATCCCCTTATATTTAGGATCCTTATCGCTAAAATGTGTGCCAATATCCTTTAACCCTAACGCCCCGATAATCGCTTCAGTAATTGCGTGTAATAAGACGTCTGCATCGCTGTGGCCTAGTAGACCTTTATCGTGAGGAATTTTCACACCTCCAATAATTAAATCTCTGCCTTCAACAAGACGGTGAATGTCTTGCGACTGTCCAATCCTATACATATTCAACCTCCCTGATGTCATCATAAACATTGTCTGTATATTCTTTCAAACGTGCCTTGGATTGGTGACCTTTGGCAACTAAAGCACATTTAACACCTATTGCTTGAGCCACTGCCAAATCATGGCTTGTATCGCCAATGAAGAAACATTCATCGGGATTTTTGTCTGCAATCCAAGCTTTTGCAATTCCTTCTTTACTACCAGCATAAATATTATCAATGCCTAGAATTGTCTCAAAATACTGAACAATACCAAGTTCTTGACATTGTTTAATAAGAGCATTCCTTTCAGAAGCACTCAAGATAACATTGATATAGCCCCTCTTAAGATTATCTTCAAGGATTTCTTTAACACCATCGACCAAATGATATTCATCTTTTGAGTTCTCATAATGGTCCATCCATTCTCGGCCAATGTCCTTAAAACTATATTTTTCAAAATCAAAACCGACATGACGATAATAATCAATTACCGGAAAATCAAAGAGTTCGCGATATTCTTCTTTAGTCAGTAATGGTCGATCCAAATACTTTTTAATCAATATGTTAATGCATTTAACTCCAACCGCCACATCGTCAAGAATTGTGCCATTAAAATCAAAAATAATATATTTCATATGTCCATTGTAACAAAAAAGAGGGCTTAATAACCCTCGTCTTCAATCTTATGGATATTTTCTCCTTCTTCGTCATCGTGATTTTCGTAATCATCGAATTCGTCGTCGGCTTCATCATCTAAATCCTTAAGTTCTACATAAACTTCTTCGAATTTATGACGTTCTTTTAAATCCCATTTATTTTCTTTTAATGATGTGAATCTAGCATCTAATGTCATATCAGTATAGAACTGAGCTAGACGATCAGTTGCTTGTTCAGGATCTAATTCTAACTTTTCAAGAACTTCTAACCAAAGTTTCTTAAATGGAATAGCTCTTTTCTTTTTATACATGACTTCATAAGCTGCATCAGTCATTGATTTATTTTTAGTCAACACAAATTACTCCTTAATTAAACTAATCATTATTTCGATTTTCTCACCCGTATCATAGCTAGCGTAAATCCGATTTTCCTTAATACTTAAGCCCAATACTTTAACCGGTAACTCCATGGTTCCTTCTTGGCTCTTAAAGACCAATCCTGGATTAGTCTTATTAAGCACTAAATTTGTCACGTAATCTTTAGCCACGTTTTTAACAATTAAAGTGTCGGGATTTATGAAATTAATGTAGCTGAGAGTACCTGTTTCATCCTTATACGAAACTTCACGTTGATCGTCTTCAACCCTTCCGACAAAGACATCTTTCGTGATTCGATTACTAAGATTTTTCAAGGTTACTTTGATACGTTTCATAATTCCATAAATCATTTTATCGATATTTATTTTATTGTCAATAATAAAAAATGTTATTTACTTAATGAAACCTAAATAAGTTTTTAAATTGGCTTTTTCATCAAGAATCGGCACAATCTTATGGTCTTTAGCTGTCATCATAACACAAACTCCTGGACCATGACCCGATGAATAAGAATCACTGTGTACAATAGTACCAATTGTTACAGCACCTGTTAAGTAATCAGGTCCATTTAAACTGAAGTGATCAGTAATGGCCACGATATCACCAAATCTTAATTCATTTAAGCCCAAACGTTCAACTTCTTTAGGGTCGTGTAACATAATATCATAGTCACCACAAGTCATCGCTTGAGAACCTAAACCTGAACCCATTAAATAAGCTGGAATGATTTTAGCTACTTTAACTTCGATGTGACCATCAACTTCCTGTAAATCCATCTTATCCAATAAATCTGGATCCATATTCATCAAATGAACATCTTCATGGTCTACTAGTGCTAAACCTTGGCCACATGCACGAATTTGAAACTGGTCATTCATCGTTAGTTTTTCTAGCACCGTGCTTGAAAATGCAACCATAACGTGGTCAACCCCACCGTGAGTTCCTGTTACAAAACCAGTTGAACCTTTAGCAGCACCGCTAATGGCATGTACAACATTGCCAACACAGGCAAGAGTGTTATATGCATTGTTGAATTTCTCATCGGGATTATAAGTTGAACACCCCGGTTCAATGTGGTCGCCAACAATTCCCATGCAGCAATCGCCAATAGCGTAATTATATGTAATCCCACCAACACCTGGTAGGATTCTTCCTTTACCATCAAAACCTACATAATAACCGGGCAAACGCATACTTGGATGTTGCGTTTGACCTTCAATAGCAATGATTGGTAATCGATCACGATTTGTCTTTAACATCGTAAAACCTCCTCAATGTTAAATCATATATCGATATTTTACCCCACAATTTTTAAATGTCTACTATTATTTAAAGTTATATACTATGA
>JAHHTG010000048.1 GCA_020024765.1 Thomasclavelia sp.
CGCATAAAAAATACCCTCCTTACTGGTTTGTCCAGTAAAGAGGGTACATATCAAAATCCAAAGGTTTTTTAAATTTGTGTACATTTAATTACTCAACAATGGTTTTAATCCCAAAGCTAAAGTAGATAAGATGAACAAACCATACAATTGTCAAGATTACACGTCCTATAATTGTATTTTTCATGCAGATAAATCCAATCAACATCAATAAACTAATCGAACCTAAAGCCACGATTTTAGCCTTTAAAGTCATGGATTTAGTTTGAACAAATGTCGCTAAATGTTTCTGATAAAGATCGGTGTTTAGAAACCAATCATGGAGTTTCTTCGAACTATTCGCATAGAAGAACACTGTAGCCAAATAGAATGGCACTGTTGGCAAAATTGGTAACATAATTCCGATTGTTCCAAGCATCAAACAAATCGAACCTAAGACAATAAATATTATACGTTTTGTCTGCATAGATCCTCCTATGATAAACGACCATTGTCCATTTCATAGACTTGATCAGCAATATTCATGGTTGAATTACGATGTGATACCAAGACAACTGTTTTTTTATCACTAGCTTCCTTTAATGATTTTAAGATAATACCTTCATTTAAGGCGTCTAAATTACTCGTAGGTTCATCCATTAAAATTAATGGCGCATCGTGTAAAAATGCTCTCGCAATCCCAATTCTTTGTTTCTCACCACCAGATAATGTATCCCCTAGTTCACCAATTTGAGTTTCATAACCATTAGGTAAAGATACAATAAAATCATGAATCGAAGCCTTTTTAGCCGCCTCTTCAATCTCAGATTGTGTCGCATCTAATTTACCAATACGAATATTATTTGCAATAGTATCGGCAAATAGATGAGTTTCTTGAGTTACATAACTTTCAAGATTCCTTAAATCACTTGTTGGAAATTCTCTTAAGTCAGTATCATTAATTTTAATCGAACCATCTTGTACACCAAAGAAACGCATTAATAACTTCAATAAAGTTGATTTACCAGAACCAGAAGCTCCATGAATGCCGATAATTTGACCCTTAGAAATTTCCAACGAATAATCTTTGAGAATCATTTCATCATCATATTTAAATGATACATTTGCAACTTTAGCACCCTCAAATTCATTAATATTCTTTGAACCAGGAATTTCCTTAACCATCGGTTCCTCTTCAAGCAACGAAAGAACTCTTTCGCCACTTGCTAGAGTTTGATTTAAATTATTAGATAAATTCGCCAAAGCAATGACCGGTCCAAAAGAACTAATTAAGGCAACTGTGCAGATTAAAACAGATTCAAAGCCCACACTGCCCCTTAGGTATAGACAAATCATCATAACTAGCATCAAAGTTCCACTCATCAAAACTGCTAAATTGGTTAAAACTTTTTGATTACCTTCCGAGCGATTTAAATATTTTTGTAACGTTGCAAGGTGGTCAGATTTATCTTCCATCTCTTTTAATCTTTCAGCGCCTTGGTTGTATTGAATGGTTTCGTCAAGCCCTCTTAAAGAATCTAATACAAAACTATTTAAATCACCAAATTCGTTTCGAAAATTCAAACCATTATTAGCACCTTTTCGGCCATTCCACAATGGAACAATAGCACCAACAATTATGTATGCAACTAATGCCAAAACGGCAGCATGAATACTATAATGCCCGATATAACAAATCATTACGATGCAAGTTAAGATAGCAATCATAATTGGTGAAATAGTATGAGCATAGAAAACTTCAAGTAATTCAATATCTGTTGTGATTAAAGAGACTAAATTTCCCTTATCTTGGCCTTCTAGTTTCGCCGGACTTAAACGTCTTAAAGCCACAAAGACTTTATGACGAATAATCGCTAATAATTTAAAGGCAATAAAATGATTACAGTATTGCTCGATATAGTGTAAGAAACCACGCGCAATTGCAATGATAACCATAATAATCATTAAAGTCTTAACATTTAAAAATGGTGTAAACGCAAAGGTATAACCTTGAGTATTTAAAATTGCTAAAACAACATTAACCGCGATAATACTAATAAAGATAGCACATAGATAACCTAAAGTACCTAAGATAATGGCAGCAATCATAACTAAGATCAGAGGTTTAACTAAGACAATGAGTTGAGTCATGATTTTAAGACCGCTGCGACGATTTTGTATATTAGACATTAGTTAGCCTCCTTTCCATAATTTTCTAATTGTGCTTGTTGAGTAAATAGTCGACAATAAGCTTTTTGATTGGCCATTAATTGTTCATGGGTACCGCTTTCAATAATTTGACCATGATTCAAGAAATAGATACAATCACTATTTACAACATTCATAAGACGATGTGAAATCAAAATAATAGTCTTTGTTTTCGCTAATTCGTGAATAACGTCCATAATCATCGTTTCACTTTCAATATCAATATTACTTGTAGCTTCGTCAAAAATATAAATTGGTGCATCAACCATCATTGCCCTCGCAATTGCTAAACGTTGTTGCTGACCACCGGATAAATTACTTGCCTTTTCTAACAATTCTGTATCAAGACCCTTTTGGTTAGCTAAAAAGTTGTATAAATTAACTTGTTTTAAAACTTCGATCATCTTTTCTTCAGTGGCTTTAGGATTAGCCATTAACAAGTTCTCGCGTACCGTACCTTTAAATAGATAACTATTATGACGAACTAAGACGATATTTTTTAGAAGATTAGTTTCATCAATTTCTTGAATTGGTAAATCGCCAATGATGATTTCACCTTTTTGGCTACGTATTTTACCAACTAATAAATTGACAATAGTACTCTTACCACAACCTGATTCGCCAACTAGCGAGATAAATTGACCATTCTTAACTTCAAGATTAATGTCTTTTAAGATTGGTTGATCTGGATTATAAGCAAACGATAAGTTCTTAACTTCGATATTCGGAGTTTTTGCTGCGATTAATTTTGTACCATGCACTGGTTCTTCTAAATCTAAAATCGCAAAGATTTTATCACTTGCTGCCATTCCATTCATTGCAATATGGAAAAATGAACCTAATAAACGTAACGGAATAAAGAAATCAGCGGCCAAAAGAATAATTCTTAAAACATTAACTAAACTTAATGCTCCAGCTTGGTACTCATTTAAAGCAACCAAAATACCAATCGCCGCTCCACCATAAGCCACAATATCCATGACACTAATGGAATTTAATTGCATCGTTAAAACTTTCATTGTAATTTTACGGAAATGTTCAGATTCTTGATCCATCGATTTTGTCTTTGCTTCATCAGCTTGATAAATCTTTAAAGTTGTTAGACCCTGAAGATTTTCTAAGAATGAATCACCAAGTCCAGTATAAATTGACCAATATTTATTTAATAAACGCTTAGCAATCTTTTGTACTGCAACAATAGACATTGGAATCAAGGGCACACAAATTAATAAAACTAAGCTTGTCTTTAATGAAATTGGTGCAAATACTCCAAAGAGAATCAAAGGTGCGATTAAACTATAGAAAAATTGTGGCAAGTATTTACCAAAATAAACTTCCAGTTGTTCGACACCTTCAGTACTCATTTGAACAACTTCAGATGTAGCGACGTGTTCATGATATGAAACGCCTAATCGTAGCATCTTTTCATAGATGTTCTTACGGAGGATCTTCTTCACATCAACACTTGCATTATACGTTGCATTAGAGGCACCTTTTTCAGCAAATGCACGCAAAATAAAACAGCACACAAAGATAGCCGTAGCATGATATAAATCTTCTATAACGAAAGATTTCAGGGCAATCTTGCCAAGTAAATCTGTCAAAACAAAAACATTGACAATTTGCGAGATTAAACCGACAATTTGCCAAAAAATATTGTAGATGACATATTTCTTGGCATGAGCCAATAAACCAATTAAACGTTTCTTAATCATTTTTCATTTTCCTCTTTTCACGTACACTGCAAACGACGTGCCAGATTGCTAGAACTGGGTGAACAAAGATCATCCTTGGTCCAGAATAACGCATGACAGTTTTGATTTTTGCCCTCATCTCTGGCTTGTAACAATGGACTTTGCAATTAT
Organism: Thomasclavelia sp.; assembly: GCA_020024765.1. Lineage (GTDB taxonomy): Bacteria > Bacillota_I > Bacilli_A > Erysipelotrichales > Erysipelotrichaceae > JAHHTG01. The sequence goes on from JAHHTG010000048.1 coordinate 4,050, forward strand.
TACAGAACGTCTTTGTTTCCATGAATGGACACTTTTCACTGCGCATCTTAGCATATTCTGCAAGTTCGTAACATTCTTCACACATTCCATCATGAATTCTTAATTCTTGATTATGATTGTGTTTACAATACAAACGTACCATTTCTTCAACAACATATTGTTCACGCGCACGTTTCGCGGCGATATCTTTCATAACTTTACTCCCTGATTAGGATTTCCTAACTTTCTTTTAAAAATATCTTACATAAAGGCAAGATTTTCTTTAAGTATAACGATAATCAGCCTTCTAAACAACGAAAATCGTATGCAAGGATGGTCAAAACTTTTAAATATTGATATGATATAAACATAATATTTTGTGAGGGAATCATTATGCATAATAAAGAGAAAAGTAATTTTTCAGGTTCATTAGGATTTGTGTTAGCCGCTGCTGGAAGTGCGGTCGGAGTTGGAAATATCTGGCGTTTTCCATATTTAGTAGCTCGTGATGGTGGAGGACTTTTCATTCTCATCTACCTTATCCTTGTCTTTACTTTTGGTTTTACCCTTTTGACAACAGATATTGCGCTTGGACGTAAAACTGGTAAGAATGCTTGGGAAGCATTCGCATCAATCAATCCTAAATGGAGTTTCTTAGGAAAACTAACTTTCTTAGTGCCTACAATCATCATGACCTATTATTCAGTTATAGGCGGTTGGATTTTAAAATACGGAGCTTTATATCTATCAAATCAAGGCCTTTTAGCCGCCAATGATAATTACTTTATAAACTTTATTCAAAGCCAATATAGTCCAATTATCTTTATGATGATTTTCTTAGCTTTAACGGCTTTAATCGTCTATGCTGGAGTTGAAAAAGGAATTGAAAAATTCTCAAAATTTATCATGCCTGGTCTTTTAATCATCATTATTGGAATCGCTATTTATTCTTTAACTTTAAGTCACACAGATATTAACGGCATTACAAGAACAGGTCTTCAAGGTCTTGAGGTTTATTTAATCCCAAACTTTGAAGGGTTAACTTTTCAAAGATTTCTCGGTATCTTAATTGATGCGATGAGCCAATTATTCTTCTCATTAAGTGTTTCAATGGGAATTATGATTACTTACGGATCTTATGTAAAGAAAGATGTTGATTTAAATTAAGGAATTGCACAAATTCAGTTCTTTGATACAGGAGTGGCTTTATTAGCTGGTGTCATGATTATTCCGGCTGTTTATGTCTTTAGTGGTATTGAAGGAATGGCCGAAGGACCTAGCTTAATGTTTATGTCTTTACCAAAAGTCTTTGCCTCAATGGGACCAATTGGCAATGTTATTGGAGCAGCTTTCTTTGTGATGGTCTTCTTCGCAGCTTTAACATCTTGCGTTTCTATTATGGAAACGCTTGTCGCTAATGGCATGCAAATTATTAAGAAAGAAAGACATCACGTTAGTATTATTGTCACAATATTTGCTGTAATTACATCAACAATTATATGCCTAGGTTACAATCAATTATATTTTGAAATCACATTGCCAACTGGTATGACTGGTCAATTACTCGATGTTGTTGATTACATCAGCAATAGTTGTTTAATGCCGATTATTTCATTATTAACATGCATTTTTGTTGAATATATCATTACACCGAACTGGATTGAAGAAGAAATGACATTAACTGGATCAGCATTCAAACGAAAACGCCTATATAGTTTCATGGTTAAATATATCATTCCGGTTGTCATGATTATCATTTTCTTGCAATCGTCAGGTTTATTAAAACTCTTTAAATAGCCAAAAAGTCATTAAGTAATGCATGCTTAATGACTTTTTATTTTGTGAAATCTTCATAAAATTTATGTAATAAAAATTTGTATTGTTTCCCTTTCATGCAACAAAGTTATGGACTATTACATTCAAAAACATTGTTGTACCATGTGTTATCACTGGCATAATCGTTGCAGGCGTTGTTTACTTTGTAATGAAGAAAACAAATAAAAATAATTAATATTTAAATAAACATCAATATTTAAATCAAAGAAAATTCCCTTCCAAAATAACGGAAGGGAATTTTTATATTATTTCGTTTTAATTTCATTAAACATTTCTTGATGGCATTGTTTACAACTAGATCTTTGTCTAAAATGCAATTCTTGATTCTTGACACTAACAGTTGTACAAGGCTCAATTGATTTCGTAATAAAGACATTTGAACCAATAACTGAATTAGCACCAATGACTGTATCACCACCCAAAATCGAAGCACCAGCATAAATGACGACATTATCTTCAATGGTTGGATGACGTCTAACATTTTTAAGACTTTGACCACCACGTGTTGTAAGTGCTCCAAGTGTTACACCTTGATAAATCTTAACGTTTTCACCAATGACACAAGTTTCACCGATTACAATCCCTGTACCATGGTCAATAAAGAAATTCTTAGCGATTTTTGCGCCTGGATTAATATCGATGCCCGTAATAGAATGAGCATGTTCGCTCATGATACGTGGAATAATCGGAACATTTAATTCATATAAAATATGAGCTAAACGATAAACTGTAATTGCATATAATCCTGGATAGCAGAAGATGATTTCTTCTACACTATAAGCAGCAGGATCACCATTGTAGAAAGCTTCTGCATCGCATGCTAACATTGCTCGTATATGTGGAATTTCCTTGAAAAACGCCAAACTATTTTGCATTGCAAGTTCTTCGGCATTTTTGACATTGATGCCACGATAAATGGTCTGAAGTTGTTGATTGAGATTATACATAACATCTTCAATCATCATGGATAAGCGATGGTGAGCGGTATAAATATGATATTGTTTATCGTGTGAAAAACCTGGATAAATGATTTTGACTAATTTATCAATGATATCGATGATTACTTCTTTATCAACTTGTGACAAGATATCCATCTTATCAATGCTGCGTTCTTGGCGATAATCCTCAAGAATACTATCGACGATATTTTCAATTTCTAATTCAATACTCATTAGCAAATGCTCCTTTTTTGACTTAGTAAATTTATCACAACTATTTCAATCATGTCAATTGACACACATTTTAAGAAACGAATATAATAAACATATTTCAGAGGTAAATATTATGAATAAAATTATAGACAATATCGAACAATTAATTGGCAATACCCCTTTGTTTGAAATTAAGAATATCGAATCCAAAGATCAACTTAAAGCCCGTGTTTTGGTTAAAATCGAAGGTTTTAACTTAACTGGTTCTATCAAGGATCGTGTTGCCTTAAACATGCTTAAAACGGCTAAAAATAACGGATTAATCAAAGATAATTCAATTATCATAGAACCAACATCTGGTAATACAGGTATTGGCTTGGCAGCTGTCGCAAGTGCAATGGGCCACAGAACAATCATTGTCATGCCAGATTCAATGTCGGTCGAAAGACAAAGATTAATAAAAGCATATGGTGCTGAAGTTGTCTTAACACCAGGCAAATTAGGCATGCAGGGTGCTCTTGATAAAGCTGATGAACTAGCTAAAGAATATCCTAATAGTTTTATCCCCTCTCAATTTGAAAATAGTGCTAATCCAGAGGCTCATTATTTAACTACCGGACCTGAAATTTTTGAAGCGGCCGAGGGTAAAATTGATATTTTTGTAGCAGGTATTGGAACAGGTGGCACAATAAGTGGTGTGGGAAAATATCTAAAAGAAAAGAACTCTGATATTCGAATCATTGGTATTGAACCCGAAACTTCTCCTTTAATTACTAAAGGACAAGCAGGTCCACATGGTATTCAAGGTATTGGTGCAAACTTTATTCCAAAAACTTTAGATCTTGATGTTATTGATAAAGTTGAAACTGTGAGCGTCGAAGAAGCATATACAGCAGCACGACGTTTAGGCAAGGAAGAAGGCATTTTATGTGGCATTTCTTCTGGCGCTAATCTAACAATGTGCTTAAAACTTGCAAGTTTAACATGCAATAAAGGTAAAACAATCGTCACAGTTTTGCCAGATTCAGGCGATCGTTACTTATCGAATCCATTATTTGCAGAAAATTAATACATGAATATCAAGAGAAACCAACGAAAAGGTTTCTCTTTTTAATGTTAAGAATTATATAGAGTACTTTGACAAATGTTTAAAATTAAAAAACAAGTAATTTATCTAAAAACAATAATAACCAGGCACATTTTAGAAACATAAAAACATCATAATAACTTAGAATTTTAAAGCAATTATAAAAAATTCAGGGGCTTTTCGGGGGCAAACAAAATAAAAAGCCCTTGTTTAAGGGCTTAAATATTCGAGTGGTGGTTCCGGCCAGAATTGAACTGGCGACACATGGATTTTCAGTCCATTGCTCTACCAACTGAGCTACAGAACCATTGGTTGCGAGGGAAGGATTTGAACCAACGACCTCCGGGTTATGGGCCCGACGAGCTAGCCAGGCTGCTCTACCTCGCGATAATATGGCGGAGAAATAGGGATTCGAACCCTAGCGCCGGTTTCCCGACCTGCTGGTTTTCAAGACCAGTCCCTTCAGCCAGACTTGGGTATTTCTCCATAATATTTGTTTTTCAATGGTGGACCCTGTAGGACTCGAACCTACGACCACCCGGTTATGAGCCGGAAGCTCTGACCAACTGAGCTAAGGGTCCAAACTGGTAGCGAGGGTGGGACTCGAACCCACGACCTCCCGGGTATGAACCGAGCGCTCTAGCCAACTAAGCTACCTCGCCATAATTTTTACACGGTTATAATAAATGGTCGGGATGGCAGGATTTGAACCTGTGACCCCTTGATCCCAAATCAAGTGCACTACCAAGCTGTGCTACATCCCGATCGATATAAAATAAATGGCGCGCCCAGTAGGAATCGAACCCGCAACCTTTTGATCCGTAGTCAAACG
>JAHHTG010000049.1 GCA_020024765.1 Thomasclavelia sp.
TCCTTTTGGGAATTTAATTCCTAAAGCAGAAATAAACTTATTATCAAAATGAATATGGTTATAGCCAACTATCGTTTTAGCGGATTGAATAATCCCATTGATTCGTGGGATTAATTCGTAGATATAAGGTGCATCCTGAACCATCTCAGGTTCAATATGATTAACTCGAGTTGCCAAAGGCCAAGAAACATGGAAATATGGTTTAATATAGGTATTAATCAAAACATTTCCATCGCCATCCAAAGCTGAGATTTGAAGAATTTCATCATTCTTTGCACTAAAACCTGTAGTCTCTAAATCGAAACAAACAATTCTTGAAGGATTATCACATTTAATAGCTGGAGCTTTTAAAGCTTGTCTAATTAAACTTTGAAATATTAAATCATGCATAATTATTCCGATAAGATTTTTGAAATAATTGTAACACCAGCATCATACATAACGCGCATTAACACTTTAAGATTCTCACGATATGATCCTTCATCTTCAACTACTTTGATGTATGTCTTAACTGCCGCTAAACAAACTTCATCTAAATGCTTCTTCTCAGAGCTATCGAATTCAATTCGCAAACTCTTAATTGCTAATTCATATGGGTCATTAGTACTTAAGGCGTGTTTCACCTTTTGTGTTTCCACTTGATTCCAATCAGCTACCGCTTTGCGAAAGCCTGGTTGATTTAAAGTAACGAATATCCCCGCTCCTAAAGCATGGCAGGCAAGTAAACTATAATAACGGAAATCATCATATTCAAAACGCACATTTGAAACTTCAGGATCAATCATATGTGCAAGATAGACTTCCTCAAAAATACCTTGATCTTCTAATAAATAATTTAAGAACGGTCCATTAATAAAACCAATATTTTCAAGTTTCAACGTAACAACTGAAACCAAACGTTCTTCTAAGGTTTTTAAATTCATTTCATTTGTATCCATGGTTAATCTCCTTAATATTCAGTGATTATATTATACATTAAAGTATTAAAAAAGCCGTTTTAATAACGGCAATTAGTCACGATTAATTTTGGACTTTTGTATTAGAGGGCTGTCAAAGACAACCTGTGACCACCTATAGTATAACATCGTAATTTTATAAGACAATATCTAAAGTTTATTTCACAACTTCAATTTTAAAGACATTAATTGTATCTACATCCGAGCAACAAAAGACCGCCGTTCCAGGTTCCTGTCCTGGAATACAGCCACCATATCTCAAGATATCAATATAAGGAAAAGCGATATGCATGGCCATCGGACAAATCTTTCCGCGTTCGGTGTCAAAATCATAGCTATCACCAATTTTATGGCCACGATGACACGGTTTTGAACCTAATCGATCAATTAATGTAATGCGAATCTTAGGACGGCTAGGCATGATCAATCTCCTTAAGACATGATTCAATTTCAATACCCTTATATAAATCTTCATTGTGCATATTTAATAAAATCATTTTTTCAACAATATGCATAGCTTTTTTAACACCGGTTTCAAGATCACATCCATTCAATAGCGAGCCTAGTAACGATGATGAGAAGATATCACCCGTACCTGGGATTCGCACTGGAATGTTGACATATTCTAGTTCAAAATAAGTATCCTTCAAATGGTCATAACCACAAACTTTATATTTTTCACCTTGAACAACACTCGTAATGATTACAGACTTAGAACCCAATTTTCTAAGTTCGTCAATAATCGTTTCAATTTCTTCATTTGTTGGTGTAGTTGTATATTTGTGACCTGTAAGAAATGAAGCTTCGGTAAAGTTTGGCACAACGTAATCAGCACAGTTAATTAATTTACGCATATTTGCAACACATGTTTCATTCATCCCGGGATATAGCTCACCCTCATCACCCATAATCGGATCACAAAGAATCAAAGCGCCCTCACTTGCACATTTATGACAATATTCATTGATCAACACAACTTGATCTTCGTTACAAATAAATCCTGTTGCAATCGCATTAAACTTAAAGTTAAGATCATCCAAAACATTGAGTGTATTTTTCATATAACCAGTTGTATCTAAAATATCGAATTTTCCATAATCCAAAGTATTTGAAACTAAAGCCGTTGGTAAATATTGAATATTGATACCCATGTAAGAAAGAATTGGCATCATCGCTGATAAAGCGACTTTACCATAACCTGCTAAATCATTAATTAGTAAAACTTGCTTATTCATAAGTTTTCCCTTCTAAACTTATTTTCTATTATATATCACTCTTTGAGATTTGGTAAATTTAAATTTGTTTAGTATTAGTAAATAAATAGTTGTATATTGCTAAATTATCAGTATAATAGTGATTGATTCTATCGGTATAAATCTGTAAAAGAAATTTGTATTAAAATTATTGATTATAAGTATTATCGGTGGACAGAAAAACACGTACGCGTGAAAAAAGCACGAAGACATATTATCTTCACTCATTGATTGAGTTAAAAGCTCAGTTTTGTAAAGTTATACATATAAACCTTATAAAATGGTCAATAAGAAGCGATTTCTGTTTGCAGAGAGGACTTGTATAGGATTGGTTTGGCGAATGTGTATACATTCGTTTTTTTCATTTAGAGGAGGAATAGAGCAAAATGAAAAAGATTTTGACACTGCTTTTGGTGGTTAGCACAATGTTTGGCCTTGTGGGCTGTACAAACGTAGAAAACCCTCAAACGACAAAAGTTAAAATTGGTGTTTCTTGGTCAATGGATGCAAAAGCTGCTGAAGAAGATGAAGATGTCAATGCTTATTTAAGTGCTATCGAAGAAGCAGGCGCTGAAGCAGTTTATCTTGATCAAGTCGTTGATGAAGAATCGGCACTAAAGGTATTGAGCACAGTTGATGGAATTATTATGGCCGGGGGTGAAGATATCAATCCTGCCCTATATGGTGAAGAACCATCAGAACTTTGTGAAGAATGGAATGAAGTTCGTGACACATCAGATTTCTACTTATTAAAAGCCGCGATTGCAGAAGATAAGCCAGTTGTCGCAACATGTCGTGGCATGCAAATGTTAAACACTATTCAAGGTGGCACATTATATCAAGATTTATTCAGCGAATATGATACAGACATTAATCATAGAGACCCTGAATTAATCGATTTCACATACCACAATGTAACAGTCGATGATAATAACATCATCGCAGATGCCTTAGGTGGAGCAGGAACATACAAGGTTAACTCATGGCACCATCAAGGTATCGACCAAGTTGGTGAAGGTTTAGAAGTTGTTGCAAGAGCTGACGACGGAATGGTTGAAGGCATCATTCTTAAAGATGCCAAATATATCTATGGCGTTCAATTTCACCCTGAATGGCATGTTGTTGATGGAACATTAGACTGCTTGTCAGTCTTTGAAGCCTTAATTGATGCCACTGCAAAATAATACAAATAACATTAAAACGTGGGAGTCCAACGCTCCCACATAATTTTTGTGTTATAATTCAGTAAAGAAGTTCAAGAAGCCATGCTTGAATTTTCCTCTCTTATCGGAAAATTAGTTGATAATATAATTTATCCGGTTCTCTTTCTCAAGACCACAATCATTGTGGTCTTTTTAAATACGCTCAAAACGATATTCTTGATTGGCGTTTGGATACTTTTCTTTATCAACCTTACTAACAAAACTAGCTAACGGCCTTACAAAAGTTCCGTAATTACCATATAACGCTTGGTAAACCACTAGTTGTTCATTAGTTTCGGTATGGATCGCAACCGCAATGACTTTATAGAATTTGCCTTTAAAATGACGATAAATTTGATTAATTTCGACCTCGCCCATAATTACTCCTTATTTTGAATCTTGCTGCCTTGGTAATATTCGGTTTCAGATATCATATCAAGTTCTAACATATTCTTAAGAATTTTTCGTTGGCGTTCATAAGTTTTAGGATTATTATTTGATAACTGATAGTTGGCTGGTGAATTAGGAATGCCTGCAATCAATGATGCTTCATATAAACTTAAATTTTTAGCTTCTTTCGCAAAATAATTTTGAGCGGCTGCCCCTACTCCAATATTGTTGTCACCATAATTAATAATATTTAAATATAATTCGAGTATTGTCTCTTTTGAATAGTAATTATCTAAATCATAGATAAAGAAGATTTCCACAAGTTTATTAGTTAATGAACGCTCATATTTAAAGTAATAGATTTTGATGAATTGTTGTTCAATTGTACTACCACCTTGAACTAAACCCATTTCCATTAGATTTGTAACCATAGCCCTTGCTAAGGCAATATAATCAACACCATAACGATCGAAATAGCGACGATCTTCAATGGCGACTGTTGCATCAATTAAATATGGTGAGATATCCTCATATTCCACATAATTTTTGGTATGCGTTCGCAAAGTTTCTTTAATTTCTTCAATTGGGTATTCAGTCTTAATACGATCATATTTATACCAAGCTTGGCCAACAAAAAAACCGGCACAAAATATTAGTATCACTAAGATTAATTTAATTAATCGAAAAATACCCTTAAACAGTTTACGCATAGCCTCACCTCACTTTTATATTAATTGTTAATTCTTAAAATTTGCAAAACAAATATCTTAAGAATTACTAATTATTTTATATCTTACACTAAAAATTAAAAAGAGCGAGATAAAACTCACTCTTAATTACATTAGTGGGGCAATAACTTTTAATAAGAAACCATAAAGTTTCATTCCAAATGATTCATTCTTGATATCGTTTTGATTAACTTGGTGACACTTCTCTAATGTACTATCGAAATCAATTTTAATATCTTTGATGCAACTTGTCTGATACATATAAGTAGCACATTCAAAATGATGATAAAGACTGCGATAATCAAGATTAATCGTACCAACCACTCCAACTATGTCGTCACTTAAGAAAACCTTAGCATGAACAAAACCTGGTGTATATTCGTAAATCTTTACACCTGCATCAATTAATGACTGGAAGTGACCCTTAGCTAGCGCATATGGCGCAATTTTATCCGGAATCCCAGGCAAAATTAAACGGACATCAACGCCTCTTTTTGCACAATATTTAAGTGCACCTTCAAGTTCTCCATCAAGGATAAGATAAGGTGTCATGATATAAACGTAATGATTAGCGTGATTAATAATGTCCATATAAACGCTCTCACCAACTTTATCTTTATCAAGTGGATTATCACCATATGGCATGACATAACCATTGTCTTTACTTAATTCATAATGATTAAGATATTTTGTATAGTCTTCTTGATTGGTTTCAGACATATTCCACATATTGAGAAACATAACTGTAAAGTTATCAACAGCTGGTCCAGAAAGCTTGACTGCAACATCTTTCCAATGACCGTGCAAAGCGTATTCGTTAATGTATTCATCAGCTAAGTTAACACCACCATTAAAGGCTGTTTTATCATCAATAACGCAGATTTTTCGGTGATCACGATAATTATAGTGTGTCGATAAAAACATCGTTACAGGTGCAAAAATCTTACATTTAATGCCGAGCTCATTTAATAATTTCGGATAGTTATTTGGCATTGTTGAAAATTCACATGTACCATCATACATAACACGAACATCAACACCTTCTTGGGCTTTATTAGCTAAAATTTGAAGAATGCTTCCCCACATTTTACCTTCTTCAATAATAAAATACTCCATAAAGATGAAATCTTGAGCTTTTTCGAGTTCAGATAATAAATCTTTAAATTTATCTTCACCAAGAGGATAATACTTCACACTGGTGTGATTACAAATCGGATAATTCCCTTGCCGATTGACATAAGTATTTAAGTTGTATAATGAAGGGACTTTTTCTTTGATTTCTGCTTTCAAATTTTCATCAACTTTTAAAGTGTTTGCACTCGCTTTCTCAATTGCAACGCTCATCTTTGATAATAATCGATGCCCAACTTCACTCTTGGTATAAATATAAAACATCCCACCAGTAATTGGCATAATCATAATTAAAATTAACCACGTCATTTTTTCACTCGCGTTGACATCGGAACTAAAAATATAGAGCACCATAAAAATAGTAAAGATTGTCGTGCCGCCTAAAATATGAGGCATAGACTCTTCAAACCATGCAAAGCAACTCAATAAGAATAAAACTTGAATGATTAATAAGATAAATAAAATTGTTAAACGAGAAAAGATTAATTCAAAGAATGTTTTTCGACTTTTCTTTAGTAAATGTATTTGTTGTTTCTCTTGCGTACAACACCTCTTTTAAAAACTTATATTAGTCCGTTATATATTTTTATTATAACACCATCAAACTGACCAAAAAGTTGATTCACATCAACAATTTCTTACACATAATAAAGTAAAAACATAATATTTTTTCAATAGACAATTGATTTATTAATAATATTGAAAGTATTAGTAAAAAATAGTCTATAGATAGCACAATCCCACCCTTAGTAATACATTATTTTTTCATAATCAAATCAAAAAGGAAGAACTCATTCTTCCTTTAAAAACTATTTATCAAACGTGATTCTTGATACAAAATTATTCTTATTCTTAAGAATTGGTGTCGCAAAAAACATCATCAATGGATTATAACGGCGCATATAATCCGTAAAGTTATATTCATCAATATATTTATATTGCGGACACATTTTAATTAAATCTCGTCCTTCTTTAACTCCAAACTTAAAAACAGAGTTTGTTTTCTTTGCAACATCATGGACTTGTTGATGATCAACCATCCATTGTTTCATAAGTTCGGCCAAGACTGTCACGTGTTCAAAATTCGCTGAAAGCTTATCTAGTAATTCCTTAAAATCTTTTTTATCAACATACATCAGTACGCCTTCAATAATAACTAAAACATTTTCTTTATCTTTAATCTCATCAAACCATTTTTCATCAAACATATTGTAGGCAAGATTATGAACACGTGGATGATCTTCGATGATATTCTTACGCAATGCAATAACTTCTTCAAAATCAATGTTGTACCATTCAATTCGACCATTGTCAACACGACTAAATCGATCATCTAGACCACACGCAAGATTCACAATACTTGCAGAAGGGTGTTTAGAAATGTATTCCTGAGTCAATTTATCTAAAACAACTGTTCTTGCTGCACAACCCCAAGTATTAAATTTGCTGCCCTTCCATTGCGAAAAGTCATAATCTAAATTATCAATGACCGACAACGCAACTTCATCCACAAAATCAGGATTTGGCAATTTACTCGCCCAGGCTCTTGCGTAAAGTGGTATCAGCATCGTTTCTTTGACACCATCTAAATTCAATTCTTTCTTAACCATATCAATACCTCTCTAACTTTTGTTAGTTCTATCTAACATTATGCCACTAAATTAATTAAATAATTCAATTTTATTAAAAAAGACATGTAATTTAAAAATTACATGTCTAATAATTTAGTTGTGTTGTGTTGATAAGTGCTTAGATAAATATAACGAAATAAGGGCTGTAATAATACAAATCATACCCCACAAGATACCATAGCCCTCAACAATGAAGACTGGCGATAACGAAACAATTATCATATCAATAAACGATAAGAAAATCCAAGCTAATCCAAAGTCTTCTAGGATACCACTCTTGTAATTAGGATCAACAATGCGAAGCAAAATTACACCTGTTGCCATTACACCTGTGCTCATGCCAAAAACATAAATCCCTCTTTCAAACCAATATGAATCAAAGAAACTACGACTCACAGCAAATAAAACGAACGATACCCAAATTAACGCTAATAGCGATAATAATAAAATTGGTAACCAGTATTTTAGGACAACACCAATATCAATTGAAGCAATCCCAAACGCAATTAGATAATCTGTAGCACTGCCACCAATATGGGTAATAGTTTGCTTATCAATATAAGAGTTTAATTTCATCATTTCTAATAATTTTTGAAGAACTACAGAACAAATTAAGGCTAGACCATAAACTGGAAAAGAGATACCAGGTAGAACCTTTTTTAAACCAAAGTTAAGTAGATAAGCTGAACCAACCGCTACTAAGACCAAACTAAAATGCCAAGATAATGAATCAAGTGACATCGAACTAATGGTTTCATGTCCTAATGGTTCACGATTGTCTTCATGAACCAAACCTGATAATAATTCATCAGGAATTTCTGAAGCGTGATCAATAAACTTTGTGTACTTTTTCTTAGTACCAATATTGATATAAATAACACCTAAAACAATGCCACATAATAAGCCAATTGTTGCAAATGTTTGACCAACAGAAACAGCTTCATCCCAACCCGATTCAAGCAAAGCGGTACCGATTGCAATCGCAGAACCATGGCCGCCAAAGAAACCCGCCGGTACCAACAAACCAAAGGCTTGGTTAATACCTTTGAAAAAAATTGGTAAAACTAAAACGCCTAATAAAATAAAAATACCGAATTGTGAAACTTCTGC
>JAHHTG010000005.1 GCA_020024765.1 Thomasclavelia sp.
CATAAAAAATACCCTCCTTACTGGTTTGTCCAGTAAAGAGGGTACATATCAAAATTTAGAGATGGCTTTTTATTATCCAAAATCATATTCATCAAGGGTCTCAATCATCGCACCAATAATCATCCGGTCGTATTGACTTTCTTCATCATCAACGTAATCAAGATACTTGTACATTTTTAAAAGTTCATCAAAGAAGTCATATAATGTATCACCATCAATATCTCCATTTGGGTATTCAACATGACGACGATTTAAAACATCAAAGTAACTTTGGGAAAATAGTTTTTGTAAATTAAACATTAGGCAAATAATAAGTAGGCTAAATAAATAAAGTAGAAAATCAAGAAGATAATACCACCCCTCTTATTTAACTCATGTTTTTTATAGCAGAATCCAAACAACATTATTGCGACAATTAAAGCAATCACGCCATCAAAGAAGAAGTTTGTGGCAAATGGAATCATTTGTGGTGAAACCATGCCTGATACACCTAAAACAAATAAAATGTTGAAGATATTTGATCCCACAATATTACCGATAGCAATATCGGTATTGCCACGGCAAGCAGCTGTCACAGAAGTTACCAATTCTGGTAAAGATGTACCAAAGGCAATGATTGTTAAACCGATTACACGGTCGCTCATGCCAAAGAATTTAGCGATAGTTGTTGCTGAATCAACAGTTAAATTACTACCCACAACAATTGCACAAACGCCAACGATTGTTGTCAAAATTAAATATAGATATGTATCCTTCTCAGTTAATGCATCAACACCCTCAACACTTTCTTCACCTTGTTTTGTTAACCAATATAAATAACCTAAGAATAAGATGAATAAGATAATTAAGATGAAAGCACCGATACGGTTAACCCCGCCAAAACAATAACCAAGGCCCATTAAGACAATAGTTACAAAAACCACGAATGGAATTTCATATTTAATGGTTGATTTTTTAATTGGTAGTTTAGCAATCAATGATGCAATACCTAAGATTAGAGCGATATTTAAAATATTTGAACCTAAGACATTACCAACCGAAATCCCTGCATTATTGTGTAATGCCGCATTAATACTAATTGCGGCTTCTGGTGCACTTGTACCCATTGCAACAATTGTAAGTCCAACAACAATTTCCGGAATGTGCAGTTTAACAGCAATTTTACTTGATCCTTCAACAAACCAGTCAGCTCCTTTGGTTAATAGCCAGAAACCGATAATTAATGTAATAACAGCTAATAATAAATCCATGTTTTTTTCTCCTTGAGTATAAAAAAACTCACATAACTAAAAATTATATGAGTCTCATTATTTAAGATTTGCCAGGTATTAAAACAATACCGTGATGGTGACAAATCACGATTAATCGCAAATTACTCCCTCACAACACATATATGGTAACATAATCACTTTAAAAGTAAAGACGCTATTTTACCTTATATCCCAAGATTCTCATTGAGTTAATAATCGCAATCACGGACACACCGACATCTGAGAAAATGGCTAGCCACATATCTGCATAACCGAAAGCACCTAAAATTAATACCGAAAATTTAACTGCTAGAACAAATGCTATATTACCCTTGACTATACCCATAGTCTTATCTGCAATCTTGATAGCTTTTGTGATTTTGCTGATTTGATCATCCATAATAACTATGTCTGCGGCTTCAATTGCTGCATCGCTACCTAGACCACCCATCGCAATTCCAACATCAGCAGCAACTAAGACTGGTGCATCGTTAATGCCATCACCAACAAAGGCAATACGATCAGGTTTAGTATTATTTTTAATTTCTTTAAAATGTTCAACCTTGTCTTGAGGCAAAAGTTCGCAATAGTAGTTCTTAATTCCAATTGCTTCTGCAACATTTTTACCAATAGCTTTTTGATCACCTGTCAACATATATGGTTGAATTTCTTCATTCTTAAGGTTTGCAACTAATTCAATTGCCCCTTCTTTAATTTGGTCACCAATTGTCACATAACCTAAACATTTAGTTTCTGACGCAACATAGACAATAGAATCAATTTCTTCCACGTTAGGAAGTTCGATGTTTTGATCTTTTAATAATTTGCCATTACCAACATAGTAAACTTCACCCCTGAATGTAGCTTTGATGCCCTTTCCAGCGATTTCATTATATTCAGCAATTTCATCAGTTTTAATTAAATCATGATAGTCATTAGCTATTGCCTTGGCAATCGGGTGATTTGAATAGCTCTCTAATGTCGCAAGAATTGTGAGAAATTCTTTTTCTCCGCAATTTATAGGAACAACCTTCTTTGTTTTGAAAGAAGCTTTTGTTAAAGTACCGGTTTTATCGAAGACGATATGTTTAACTTGGCTTAATAATTCGATATAATTCGATCCCTTAACCAAGATTCCTTCTTTAGAAGCAGAACCAATCCCCGCAAAAAAACCTAGTGGGATAGAAATAACTAAAGCACACGGACATGAAATAACTAAGAATGAACATGCTCTTAATAGATATTCATTCCAAGATTGACCAAAAAATAGTGGTGGAACAAATCCTAAGATTAAAGCTGCAACTACCACAAATGGTGTGTAGTATCGAGCAAATTTTGTCACAAAATTTTCAATTGGCGCTTTTTCGGTTGTAGCATTTTCAACAAGATCAAGAATCTTAGCAACAGTTGAATCTTCGTAGGCTTTACTTACTTCAACCTTTAAGACACCATCTTGATTAATACAGCCCGAAATCACTTCATCTCCAACCATTACTTCAACCGGAATTGCTTCACCAGTTAAAGCCTTGGCATCAATTGTTGCTTGACCTTCAACAACTTTACCATCAAGCGGAATTCTCTCTCCTGCTTTGACAACCACGATATCGCCGACGTTAACTTCATATGGGTCAACAACTTCAATTTCATCACCAACACAAAGATTGGCATATTCAGGATTAATTTCCATTAAATTACTAATGGAGTCTCTAGATTTACCAACGGCGTAACTTTGAAATAATTCTCCAACTTGGTATAACACCATAACCATAACCGCTTCTTCGTAGTTCTTGGTCATGAAAGCTCCAAATGTAGCAAGCACCATTAAGAAATTTTCATCAAATACTTGGCCATTTAAAATATTGCGAAAGGCCTTACGAATCGGTTTATAACCAACCAATAAGTACGCCACAATTTGAAATCCAATTGCTAAGTAAGCAACTGGAATAAAATGGCTAATTAAATATAGAATCGAACTAGCAATAACTAAATTCAATTCTTTACGCATCTTTTTTGTCATTAACGAATAATCTCAACTTCGTAGTCAATCTTTTGAATAGCCTTTTGAACTTCATCGATAATTTCGTTAAAACTTGCATCTTCAGCATCGATAATTAATTTCTTAGTTAAAAAGTTAAGTGTCGCTTTATTTACACCAACCACTTTGTTTGCAGCTTCTTCCATTTTTGCAGCACAATGTGCACAATCAATATTTTCTACTTTAAAAACTTTACGCATAGTACTATTCTCCTCTGATTAATTTCAGTATATATGAACATATGTTCATATGTCAATATATAAAATTGGCAAAAAGAAAGGATGTGTTAACACATCCTAATCAGTATCAATTCGTAATTAATAGCCACTTGCGTATTGGAAAATATTTGTATTATCAAATTCTTCCGCTTCTTTTTCTACGTAATCAACATAGTTCTCATTACGTTCATCAGTGACCTCTTCAAACTTCTTAATCTCACCTTTGAAGATATCAAGATTGTTGTAATTGCCAGAAGCAATCAATCCATTACCACTCTTACCTAAACCTTCTTCAGCATAGTCACGGTCAATGACAAATTCAATTACACTACTATCACTATTGTGAGCGCAACCTTTAACGGTATCGTCATCAGCTTTTTCATCAATTTTAACAACCGGTAAGACATTACCACCTTCTAAAGTAATATAGTAACGATCACCAATCTCGCCATAGTATGAACCTAATGCCACACCAATGAAACCATCTTCGTCATATAAGAAGCCTGTATCTTCATCAATAGTCATGTATTCATGAATAAATTTATATTGTGCAGAACTGCGTGAAGTAATTGCACGGTAATCTTCATAAGTTTTAGTACTGCTTGTTGAACATACACCAATCTCATTCGCAATGTACATTGGTTCGTAGTCCACGAATTCATTTATATCTAATTCACCAGACTTAGCAGGAATTGATTCTGCCTTACGTCCAGCCCCCATCGTAATCAAAAATAATAATAATCCAAACGCAATAACACTCTTCTTCATTAATGCCTCCTTTTGATACGTGCAATAATTATAATTCAATTCACACAATATTGCAAAAAACGGTTCTCTAGTGAATTAGAAAAGATGGCTAAAAGCCATCTTTATAGTGGATATAGTATTATACAAACTTAAATTTGCGTTTCCTTTTCAGCATCCTTTGTGATTAATTCTGCATGTGGTAAAGTTAGAACCCAATCACAGAATGTACGCCATTCAGGTAAGCGATGATGACGACGTTGATTATAGATTGTCTTTAATTGGCGATAATTCGTTGTCATCTTAGCTGTTAATTTAAAACCAGCAGGATTTGAATAAAGAATTTCTAAATATTTTTCCTTGAGTGTTGGATCTTTAGGATCTTGGGCCTGTAGCTCATTGTAAGCTGCCACCTTTTCCTTCATAATTTCAACCATTCTTGGATCAACATAACTAATATAAGCTTTATCTAAATCAAAGCGGCAAATACGATGCATTGTCGATTGCGAAGATATGAAGTCTAAGAAATGATAACGTTCAGCTTCAACCCATGCCTTATTTGTAAAAGTTAGGTCGAATTGAACAATGATACCATTCAAGAAATTATCATGTCCTTCTCCCAATCCACATTGAGCTAATAATTTTTGGGTTTTGCCAAATTCATCACTAACATTACTTAAATCAGTTGCCATTGGATAGCGACTTCCTTGAGCGGCATCACTTAAACCATAGACATGAACATTAGAAATTACATCTTCAATACTCATTTGCGGTTAGCCTCCTTCATATAGATTGCTAATACTTGAATATCAGCTGGATTAATACCCGAAATACGTGAAGCTTGACCTAGTGTTCGAGGTTTTGTTTGGTTAAGCTTTTGACGAGCTTCAAGTCTTAAATTTTCAACTTTACTATAATCGGTATTTTCATCAAGACGCATCTTTTCCATCTTAACCATGCGGCTTGCTTCTTTCTTAGCCTTAACAATATATCCTTCATATTTAACTTCAATTTCAATTTGTTGATAAATACTTGGATCAATATCAAAGCCTAAATATTGTTGAATATCCGCTAATTTTACACCTGGACGTTTTAATAAATCGTAACCAGTAATTAAACTATTTAAATCATCAAAACCTAAAGATTTTAGATAATTGTTGATGGGATGTTTAACAGTATATGTGACATTTCTAAGTTTTTCCTTTGCCTCGGCAATATCTTTTAAACGATTTTGAAGCTCTTGGTAGCGTTCTTCTTCGAGTGTACCAACTTCATAACCATAACGCATTAAACGCTGATCGGCATTATCGTGTCTCAACAATAGACGATATTCAGCACGTGAAGTTAGTAGACGATAAGGTTCTTTTGTGCCTTTAGTTACTAAATCATCGATCATAACACCAATGTAAGATTCATCACGTCTTAGGATTAATGGTTCGCGACCTTGAAGTTTTAGGCCACAGTTAATACCAGCCATCAATCCAAGACCAGCTGCTTCTTCATATCCAGATGTTCCTAAGATTTGACCGGCAATATACAAGTTTTCAATCTTCTTACATTCAAGCGAAGGTTTAACTTGTAGTGGATTAATCGCATCATATTCGATAGCATAAGCGTATTTATCGATAACGCAATTTTTAAAGCCAGGTAAGCTACGAAGCATTTGTTCTTGAACATCATGTGGCATTGAAGTACTAAAACCTTGAATGTAGGTTGTATCCATTGATAATGATTCTGGTTCAAGAAAGATTTGGTGGCGATCCTTATCAGCAAATCTAACCACTTTATCTTCAATTGAAGGACAATATCTAGGGCCAACACCCTTAACAACACCAGAATACATGCTTGATTTATTCAAGTTAGCACGAATAATTTCTAGAGTTTCTGGGGTTGTATATGTTAGGTAACAAGGAACTTGTTGATCAAATGGACGAATGTGCTTTGTCTTAGTTGAGAAAGATAAGAATTCATTTGTACCAGGTTCTCTTGATGCTTGAGTAAAGTCGATTGAATTTGTCTTAATTCTTGAAGGTGTACCTGTCTTTAAACGGAATAGCTCAAGACCAGCTTTTCTAAGTGATTCACTTAAATTCTTGGTTGTTGGATCGCCATCTGGCCCGCCTGGTGTAACATTGGCTGAAACCATAATACAACTATCCATATATGTACCAGTAGTTAAGATAACAGCCTTTGCAGTAATATCACCACGTTTTTGTAATGTTACCCCTTCAACTTTGCCATCGTTAATAATAATGCCTTCGACACAATCTTCAATAGTATCTAGGTGTGGTGTACTAAGACAAATATCACGCATCATATGTGAATATTCAATCTTATCGCTTTGTACACGTAATGACCAAACACCCGGCCCCTTTGTAGTATTAAGCATCTTAAATTGAAGTGCTGTTGCATCAGCAACTTCAGACATACGACCACCTAAAGCATCAATTTCACGAACCACAATACCCTTAGCAGGCCCACCAATTGATGGGTTACAAGGCATCTTGGCGATATGGTTGATGTTTAAGGTAACTAAACAAGTGTTAAATTCACGTTTCGCTAAGCTTAGGGCAGCCTCAACTCCAGCATGTCCTGCTCCTACGACAATTACATCATAATTCGTCACTATCTAAACACCTCTCTTAATCGATGATATTCAGCAATCATGACATCGTAATGTTGATTAACTGATTCATATTCTTCAAAATCAAGATCTTCATAGATATCTAATAAACCTTGATATAGTGCAAACAATCTTAATTCTCCAGCTAAGATATATAGCCCCTTAATCATATCTTTGGCTAAGTTATAGTCTTGCGTATCTAGATAATCCTTCAACATGCCAAAGAATTCATCTTCTAAATAATATTTAATTGTGCGACGGGTTTCTTCATCATATTCGCTAGCTGAAACCACTTCAAATTCTAATTCATTTTCCATAACGTACCTCATTATAATACAAAAAGTAAGAAGAATTTAAAAACTCTTCTTATTTAGATAATATTCCAATATTTTATCATGATTTGCCGTTACAAAATGAATGTTTAAATCATATGGGTAACGTTCACTCATTAATATGCGATAATATTGTGCTTGACCAACAATTGTACGATATTCTTTATTCTTATCTGTATAGAATAACGGCGCAAAGACAATTGTTAAATTATTTTCACTAATCATATATCCTTCAAGTTTTGAATCTTTAATGGCACTATAACCACTTCTTGGCAGGATGTATTTAATTAATTCTTGTTGAGAGCGATGAAAATTTCTTGATTCATTAAGTTTTATCTCATCGTATGTGCAATATAAAGCGTTGCGAATTTGTTCCTTTTCAATTGTTAAATTATCAGTTTGTTCAAAAGAGGACCATAAATCTTCCGTACCCTTAGCTTGATCAAGGATATTAAAACTTACACGTCCTTCTTTATCTAAGTAGATATAACTTTCAACAAGTTTTGAGATTTCCATACCACAATCGCTTAAATAAATCGGATCTTGAAAGAAAACCACATCTTCAAGATAGATACTACTAATCTTCGATGGTACACGATGAACTTTAGAAACTTTAGCAACCGCTTCTCTAAAATCTTCTTTAGTACGATAACCATTTAAATCACCATATTTCTTCCACATGGTATTTAAAGCATAATTCTCAAACTTAGTGGCGCGACCATAGCCTACAATCCCTTTTTCACCTCGACGCATTTTATCTTTATCTTTGCTCAAGAAAAACAAAAGATCACCAACTTCAAAGTTCGTGAAATTATTTGAACTTAAACGCCAGAAATTCATTTCGCGATGACAATTAATACGATGAAGTTCAAGCAAATTATAGTCTGTGATATAAGCGATTGATGACATAGTGGCCTCCTAACATCTTGATGGAACCTTTTCGTATTCGTAAGTTCCTTCGAGAATCTTACTGAGTACAGTTGGAACACTCTTGTTCGCAAAAGCAGTTTTATCAATGACTGCAATGTCATATTCCTTAGCTTTGCGGAATACTATAGGATTTTTTATATTCAAATCATCCATTGTGCAAATTGCAGCTCGCGATAAAAAGTTTCCAAATGACAGATTGTGGACTTTAATCTCATTGAGAGCTTCGGTTTCCACTTTATTTGATTTGCAAGAAATCAGAATTAAACGATTATTTTGAATTCCCACAACATCAATTTCACAACTAATTGGGCAGTTGCCACCTCTTTCGAGATAATCAATGACAGCACTCATCTTCACATCATCGAAGAGACCGCTCTTTTGCATCTCAATATATAAATAACTTTCAAGCCATGAACCAATATTCTTTAATAGATGACGATACAATGGCTTATATACTTTTAATTCATTGCCTTCCACCTTCATGATATGATGTTTAATCATTCGTTTATAAAGTGGATGCTGTGTAATTTTTTGAATTTGTTTATTTTCTAAAATAATAGGACCATCAAGTGGTGGCAAAACTTGGGATAATGTCCCAATATAACGTGTAAAAGCTTGGTAATCTTCAATACTATCCTCAACCACACCTTTGATGCTAGTTATTAACTCTTCATCATCTAGATTTGGTGTTTGATGCATATTCTCTAAATATAATGCACCACTTAAACTAATCATTTCTTTAATTGATAAACGATACAAATCTTTTGTTAACACACTATGTGTTCGATAATTTTTAATGACATTTTCAATCATATCGTAATAAATAATCGGACGATCTTGAACAATCACCTTTTCAAACAAATAGAAACTCAAGTAACGGTGGCTACCACCGATGTCAATGGTAGCTTGGCTTGAATCATTTAAGAGTTTTTCAATATCACTACGATCTTCCTTAATTTCCAAGAAAGTTACGGTACGTCCCTTACTCATTAAAAGTTCAGCCGCACTTTTCACAACTTTCATTTCACAATTTAAGTTTGAACGATGTAAGAAAACAATATGCTTAAAAGGTAGTGATAAAGGAATCATTACATTATAAAGATATTCATATTCATCAAAAACTTTAATTAGTGTGTCATTTAACATATTTTTTTACTTATCTAATTTATAGCGATTGTTCATCGCCTTAATTAACGTCAATTCATCAGCATAATCAAGACTTGCACCCATTGGTAAACCATTAGCTAAGCGTGTAACTTCAACAGAATACTTTGTTAATAATTTATCAATATATAAAGCAGTTGTTTCACCATCCATTGTTGGTGAAGTTGCAATAATTACTTCTTTAACCCCTTCATCAATTCTTTCGAGTAATGATGCTAGGTTAATGTCTTCAGGATAAATTCCCTTTGAAGATGAAATAACCCCATTCAACACATGATACATACCATGATATGTTTGGGTCTTTTCGATAGCTAGTACATCTTGCGGATAGGAAACCACCATAATCACCGAACGATCTCGGTGATCGCTTGTACAAATTGGGCAGCAGCCATCTTCACTTAAGAAACCACACGTTGGGCATGGTTTGATTTTTTCTTTTAATTGTTTAAGAGTATCAGCCAATTCTTGCAGATATGTTTCATCACCATTTAGTAGTGCAAAGGCATATCTTTGAGCCGTTTTATTTCCAACCCCTGGTAAATACTCTAAATATTCGATTAATTCATTAAATAATTTAGGATACATGTTTAAATTCTCATTTTTTCTTCAATAACGCCATTGATAATAGATTGGCGATATTGTTTAATTGCAAGACTTGCAGCATTGCAAGCTTCAATAATCTTTAAGCTCAATAATTCGGATTGACCTACAAATTCTTCTTCTTTCCATTTAATGACAAAGATATCGAAATTTCCCTTCATTTCAACTTGAACTTTTTCTTCTTTATCTCGACCGACAAAGATAGTTTCTTCCAAGGTGTGATAAATTTCGCATAGATAATCATTCACATCACCTATTTCATCAATTAAATCAGTAAGGTTATCCATATTATTTTTCCTCTATACTAACTTCACCGAAAAAGTCGGTTAGTTTATCTTCAATTGTTAACGGAGCCGGTGCTTCATTAGTTTGATATTTTTTAATTTCAAACTTCTTCAATTCCGTATTAGCACTATTGCGCATACGCACAAATTCTGTTGCAAGTTCTTTCTTTCGGACCGGATTGATTGCATAACACATCTTATCAATGCCAAATTCTTCTTTTAGGAAGAAATATAACTCACGATTATTTTGAAGATCGTTAATTTGATTAACTTGGCTATCTTCTAAGCAACAAAAGATAATTGCATCCTTTTGACTCGCGAAGATTTCCGTACCTTTTAGATAATTAAAGAACTTACGTTTTGCTGGTTCTAGTCTAAAGTCGGATAAACGGTGATAAATCACCATATCATTATTCTTTTCTTCGCGATCTGCATTGAACAGGATGTACAACAAGAAATCATTGCTTGTATCAACAATTTCAAAGTCTAATTCGGTTTTTGGTTCAACAAAATCCTCTTCAGCCATTGTTGACACAGTATTATTTGTAGGTAAATCATCAAAGAATGAAGATTTAGATTCGATTTTTGGTTGAATTGGTTCACTAATCATCGTTTCAGCCGGTTCAGATGGAATAATCGGAGTTTCGATAACTGGTTTATCTTTGATGACTGGTCCGGATTCGACAACCTCAATAGGTTTTTGTTCAGTAACTTCTTGAATAGGTTGAATTTTTTCTTTGATAATTGGTTTTGACACTGTATTTAGTGTATCAGCCACACCATTATCAAGGGTTTCAATCTTTAATAACGCAATTTCAAAATATGATAAAACATCTTGAGTAAATTGATATGTGTCAATTGTTTTAACCAAGATATCGATTGCCGCCAGAATGTTTTGTGTACTGTAATATTGAAGAATTGTCTCAGCTTGCTCGGCTGTGTTTAATTTCATTAGATTTGTATTATTAGTTTCTTTATAAATAAGACATTCTTTAAGAATTTCAATGAAATCGTTTGTTAATCGCTTGATGTTGATGCCATTTTTATACATAGCACGTACATCAACCATAACTTCCTCAATCTTACCCATCTTCAAATTTACTAATAACTTAATTTTTTCTGAATTAGTTAATAATCCATAGATCCGATTGACATCGCTTGTACGTAATTCATTATTTCCGTAAGCTAAAACTTGTTCAAGAATCGAAAGAACATCACGCATACCACCATCAGATAGTGACATAATCAGTTCTAAAGCTTCTTCATCATATTGAATACCCTCTTGTTCAAGGATATAAATAAGACGTTTACGCATTTCTGGGGTTTCAACTTTTGTAAAGTTATATCTTTGGCAACGTGAAAGTACGGTTGGGATTATTTTTTGTGGTTCTGTCGTCGCTAAGATAAAAATTACATTCTCTGGTGGTTCTTCCAATGTTTTAAGAAAGGCATTGAAAGCACTAGTTGATAGCATATGAACTTCATCGATGATATATACTTTGTATTTACCAACAACCGGCGCATAAATAACGTTATCGATTAATTGACGGATATCATCCACTTTATTATTGCTTGCGGCATCAAGTTCGAAGATATCGGGGTGATTACCGTTATTGAAAGCTTCACAATTGTCACAATGGTCACATGGTTTGTGATCTTCACATGTGCAGTTAACCATTTTAGCAAACAATTTAGCTGTTGAAGTTTTGCCAGTACCACGCGGACCAGCAAAAAGATATGCATGGGCAATTTGGTTATTATAAATAGCGTTTTTTAAAGTTTGAATAATATATGATTGACCTACAACCTCATCAAATGAGCGTGGTCGATATTTACGATATAGTACTTGATATGCCATAATTTTCCTTCTCAATCTTATTATTATTATATCATATTTAGCCCTCTTTTAACGGGGTCTACCAGATATAAAAACTTAAAATTTATCCTATAATTTTATGATGTTTCTAGATAAAAAAGAATAGGATTCACACCCTATTCTTACGTTTGTTTCTAAAAAATGTTTTAAGCAATTCGCTCGCTTCTTCTTGATTATATCCTTCTCCAATTTCTGGATAATGATTTAAATTCTTGATGTTATAAATATTGATGTTGCTTACAAGGGCCCCACCCTTTGGATCGCGAGTTGCAAAGTAAACTTTCTTAATTCGAGCGTTGATTATCGCTCCCGTGCACATTAAGCATGGTTCAAGTGTAACATAAAGTTCACATTCATCTAAATACCAACTACCTAAAGCATCGCTCGCATCATTAATCGCCAATATTTCTGCGTGATGAGTTGCTTTGTGGTTTTTTACCTTTTGGTTATGGGTTCTTGCAATAATTTCGCCATTATGGACAATTACACATCCAATCGGAACTTCATCTTCATTAAATGCTTGTTTTGCCTCTTCAATTGCGATATCCATATATTCATTTGTCATAGTCTAAATAAAAATAAAAGGTACACACAAGTAGAGGGTCGTGTGGCTGCTTCCTTCCGGACCTGACCAAATTAGATCATACCTGTTGTACCTTTTAAAGGATACCATATTGTTGCCAATTATGCAATTATCTTTTGCTAACGTTCTAATAGTTTGAAATCAAACTCAGTAAAGTCACGAATATTCGCAATAACTCCGGGCAAAAGTTTCTTTAAGCCCTTTGGATTTAAAACAACGATATTTCGACACCCTGCTTCGTATGCACTTTTTACACCCAAATCAGAATCTTCAAAAATTAAGCATTCTGATGGGTTTAATCCAATGTTTTTAGCTGCATCAATATACATTTGTGTCTTGTCTGTATACATTCCATTATCAAAGATTATTTTATCTTTATCAAACCATTCCGCAATTCCAAAATTGTCATAGAAAAAGTTTACATTTTCAATAATTGAAGCCGTTGCTAGATTGAGTGGATAATTTTCTTTAAGTTTAGTCATAACTTCAGTTGCCCCTTTAACTAAATGGCAACGATTATGTTCGATACTATAGTCGCGATACAACTTTTCCTTATATTTTGATAACTCATCAATGTGGTCTTCACTAATTTCTTCATTAAAAACCCTATATAAGTGTTTAATGATCAATTTATTATTACCACCAAAAACTTGGCCAAACACTCTATTAAAATCGTCTCTACCGTGACTCAGTTCTTTGTATAATTCACGCCATACTTCGATATGAATATCAGTATCAAAATATAACGTACCATTAAAATCAAATATTACACCTTTTATCATTTCATTCACCTAATTGTTCCACGTGGAACATTGTGTTTTTATTATAACTTAATTCTTGAAATTTTTTATTTATGTTCCACGTGGAACATAAATAAAAGCCCAAACCGAAGTCTGAGCTTAATTAATTATTTAGTGATTAGAGTTTTGCCGCCCATATAAGGTCTTAATACTTCAGGAATACTAATTGAACCATCTGCATTTAAGTTATTTTCAAGGAATGCAATTAACATTCTAGGTGGAGCTACTACTGTATTGTTTAGAGTATGAGCGAAATATTTACCATTTGGACCATCAATACGAATCTTTAAGCGACGAGCTTGAGCATCGCCCAAATTAGAACATGAACCAACTTCAAAATATTTCTTTTGACGAGGAGACCAAGCTTCAACATCACATGACTTAACTTTAAGATCGGCTAAATCGCCTGAACAACATTCAAGTGTACGAACAGGAATATCAAGAGTTAAGAAGAAATCAACTGAGTTTTGCCACAACTTGTTATACCAATCCATTGATTCTTCTGGCTTACATACAACAATCATTTCTTGCTTTTCAAATTGGTGAATACGATAAACACCACGTTCTTCAATGCCGTGTGCCCCAACTTCTTTACGGAAACAAGGCGAATAAGAAGTTAATGTATATGGTAGTTTTTCTTCAGGAATAATTGTATCGATGAAACGACCAATCATTGAGTGTTCAGATGTACCGATTAGGTATAAATCTTCACCTTCAATCTTATACATCATATTTTCCATTTCAGAGAATGACATTACACCAGTAACAACATCACTTCTGATCATGTATGGTGGAATAACATAAGTAAATCCACGATCAATCATGAAATCACGAGCGTATGAAAGAATTGCCGAATGTAATCTTGCAATATCACCCATTAAATAATAGAAACCATTACCACTTGTCTTACGAGCTGAATCTAAGTCAATGCCATTAACAGATTCCATAATTTCTGTGTGGTAAGGAACTTCGAAATCAAATTCACGTTTTGTACCATATTGTTGGATTTCAACATTTTCACTATCATCTTTACCAATAGGAACTGAAGGATCGATGATATTCGGAATCACTAACATACGTGTACGAATTTCTTCTTCTAATTCAACTTCACGTTTTTCGATATCAGCGATTTCTTGACCAATACTGCCAACAGCAGCTTTAACAGCAGCGGCTTCTTCTTTTTTACCCTCTTTTAATAAAAGACCGATTTGTTTAGAATCTGAATTACGCTTAGCACGCAAATCATCAGCTTTCTTACGAATTGAACGGTATTCTTCATCAAAAGCGATAACTTCATCAACTAAAACTAGTTTTTGATCTTGGAATTTCTTGCGGATGTTTTCTTTAACTAATTCCGGATTTTCCCTAATTAATTTAATATCTAACATTAATTTCTCTCCTCACTTTTCGTAAAAAATAAAAAAGCACCTCTAAAGGACGATAAATATCGTGGTGCCACCTTAATTACTTCTTTAAGTCGATAACGAGACTAATCGTGATTTAATCAACTAAAAGGTAGATTTCATATTCGTTTATTAATGATTTTCACCAACCATCATCTCTCTAAAAATGGCAGAATATTACTTATCCTTTATCAAAGTTATACATAAAGATTTTATAATAATAAACCCCAAAACTCAAGTCCAAAAAACAAGTCTTCTCAATAGAAAAAATCGGTTGCTATGTTTTTGCCATTCAAAATGATGACCAACCTGTTCAAAATATATACCACATTACAAAATAAAAACAGCAGACTTAAAAGCTGCTGTCAATTTTTAAATATATATTATTTACTGATTTCTTTAAAACTTACACCACGGCCATAAGATCCGCCAGTTTCTTTGTTGAGCATTTCAAAGATATCAACGTGTAATTTTTGGTAGTTGTCGTTATTAAATTCAAATTCTTTAAACTGAGTTTCAATTAATGGATAAATATCATTTTCAATTGTTTCTAACATTGTTTCGTCATAATTATAGATGTCTACCAATAGGTGAACTGTGTCGCCATTTCCATTGCCGTATTCTTGAGTTCTAACTTCAAAATCATAATCTTCGGGCATAGTCGTTTCAACGATTTCGCTAAACTTTGTACAATCTTCATAAAATTGTTTAGTCTTACGCTCATTTATATTATCAACAGCAATATAACCAATTAGAAGAATGATTAGGATTGGCATGATGACATCCATTATTTTTGCGAATTTAGTTTTCGTATAATTCCCTCTTTTCTAAATTATACAACAACCAAAGTCATAAACGAGTAATATCATTTATTAAAAACAACAACCATTATTTGCACTTGAGAAAAACAAGTCTTGTGAATTATAAATAATTAATCCACAAATCGTTTTACACCATCATAAAATTCATTAGTTTTATCATTCTTTTTAGGAATAATTAAACTAAATCACAACTTATATTTTCGATAACAATTATCATTAAACCCCTTATCCAATGGGGTTTAATGATAATAATATTTTTATAAAGCGATATACAATAAATCATTCCAAAAAGAAAGACGCCTAAATGACTAGACGTCTTATATTATTTGTGAAGATTGTAACTAATTTTCAGAAATTACACCTGTTTCTGTTTCTTCCGAAGTTCCTTCATCACTTTCATCTTTGTTAACGATTGTGGTAGTTGAAACAAATGTTCCGGCCTGTGGTTTAATCAATCTTACTCCTTGTGTAGCTCGACCTTGAATAGCTACATTTTCAAGAGAGATACGAATTACGATGCCATCATTTGTCATGATTAAGCAATCTTCATTACCATTAACCATTCTTAAGCCAATTAGATTGCCATTCTTTTCATTGATGTTAATTGTCTTAACACCCTTACCACCACGGCTTGTCATACGGTATTCTTCGATTGGTGTCATCTTACCATAACCCTTTTCAGAGACAACCAAGATATATTCACCATCACGGTCCGTACATGCACCAATGACATAAGAATCATCGACATTCATACCACGAACACCACCGGCGGTACGACCCATCGCACGAACGGATTGTTCTTCGAAGCGAACTGCTTTACCATTAGCGGCGCCAATGATAATTTGATTATTACCATCAGTTTTCTTAACTGCAACTAGTTCATCGCCTTCTTTTAATGTAATAGCGATCTTACCATTTTGACGGATTGAATCAAATTCTTTACTTTCAACACGTTTACATAAACCTTGACGTGTAACGAAGAATAAGTAGCCATCATTCTTGTTCTTGCAAGATACTAATGCACGAACTTTTTCGTCCTTGTCTAGTTGTAGCAAGTTAATTACAGGAATACCTTTCGAATTACGTGAAGCTTCTGGAACTTGGTATCCTTTAATACGATAAACTTTACCGTAATTTGTGAATAGCAATAAGTTATCGTGAGTTGACATTGTGATATTTAAATCAACGACATCATCTTCATTTAAACTCATACCCTTAATACCACGGCCACCACGATTTTGAGTCTTATATGTTTCGACAGGTAAACGTTTAATATATCCATTAACTGTCATTGAAATAATAACATCTGATACTGGAATTAAATCTTCGTCTTCAACATTGATATCGCCTTCGATAATTTCAGTACGACGATCATCATTGTATTTTTCTTTAATTTCTAGTAATTCAGTCTTGATGATTTCAACAACTCTAGCATGACTTGATAAGATATCTTCTAAATCGGCAATTAGAACTAGTAAATTATTCAATTCATTAAGAATCTTATCGCGTTCAAGACCTGTTAAACGTTTGAATTGCATATCAAGAATAGCCTTAGCTTGAACTTCATCGAGACTAAACTTATCCATTAATTGATTCATAGCGTCTGTATTATCGCGAGCGTAACGAATTGTATTAAGAATGGCATCGATATTGTCTAAAGCGATCTTTAAACCTTCTAAGATATGTGCTCTTTCACGAGCTTTATTTAAATCATATGTTGTACGACGATTAATCACTTCGATTTGGTGATCAATGTAGTAATTTAAGATATCCTTAATTCCTAGCAACATTGGTTTATTGTTAACTAAGACAACACTATTTACACCAAATGAAGTTTGTAATGAAGTCAAACGATATAGTTGGTTAAGAATGACATCTACTTGGACATCACGTTTAACTTCGATAACAATACGAATACCATCTCGGTTTGATTCATCGCTCAGTGAAGTGATACCTTCAATAATCTTTTCACGAACTAATGAAGCAATCTTTTCAACTAAAGCAGCCTTATTTACTTGGTATGGTAATTCGCGGACAATAATACGTTTTTTACCATTATCCATTTCTTCAACATCAAGTTTAGAACGAATAATAATGCTGCCACGACCAGTTTCATAAGCTTTTAAGATACCACTACGGCCAACAATATATGCACCAGTTGGGAAATCTGGACCTTTGATATAATTTTCCATTAATTCTGGAACGGAAATATCTGGATTTTCCATAATGGCGATTGTCGCGTCAATAGTTTCGCCTAAATTGTGAGGTGGAATATTAGTTGCCATACCAACTGCGATACCTGTCGAACCATTAACTAATAAGTTAGGGAATTTAGCAGGTAAAACTGAAGGTTCTTTTTCTTCAGCGTCATAGTTATCAACCCAATCAATCGTTTCTTTTTGGATATCACGCAATAATTCGTGCGCAATTTTTGACATACGAGCTTCGGTATAACGCATTGCCGCAGCTTCATCACCATCGATAGAACCAAAGTTACCATGGCCATCAATTAGCGGATAACGATATGAGAATGTTTGAGCCATTCTGACCATCGATTCATAAACAGCTGTATCACCATGTGGGTGGTATTTACCTAATACCTCACCAACGATACGAGCTGACTTTTTATGAGGTTTATCACTTGTGATACCCATATCGTGCATCGCATATAAAATACGACGATGAACAGGTTTTAAACCATCACGAACATCGGGTAAAGCACGCGATACAATAACTGACATCGAGTAGTTAAGGAAATTATTACGGACTTCTTCCGAAATATTAACCGGTTTAATCTTACCGTGATTAAAATTTTCGATATAACTATTATCTTCCATATTTTCCCTCCCTAAATATCTAGATTAGCATAGTGTGCATTCTCGACAATGAAGTTACGACGTGGTTCAACTTCATCGCCCATCAGCATGCTAAATGTTTCATCGGCGTACATTGCATCTTCGATACTAACTTGTTTCAGTGTACGATATTTTGGATCTAGTGTTGTTTCCCATAATTGTTCAGGATTCATTTCGCCAAGACCTTTATAACGTTGAATCTTGAAGTTATTTACAAATTCTTTTTTATATTCTTCGCATTCTTCATCAGAATATGCGTAACGAATTGCATTACCTTTTTGAATCTTGTATAGCGGTGGCATTGCAATATAAACATAACCACCTTCCACAACCGGTTTTAAGTAGCGGTAAAGGAATGTCAACATCAACGTGCAAATATGAGCACCATCGACATCGGCATCGGTCATAATGACAATCTTGTGATAACGCAATTTCGAAATATCAATCTCATCACCTACACCACAACCAAATGCAGTAATCATTGAACGAATTTCTGCATTTTCAAAAATTTTATGTAAACGTGCTTTTTCAACGTTTAGAATCTTACCTCTTAAAGGAAGAATGGCTTGGAATGTTGAGTCACGCCCCATCTTAGCTGAACCACCGGCTGAATTACCTTCGACGATGAAAATTTCAGAAATACTAGCATCTTTACTTGAACAGTCAGCCAACTTACCAGGTAACGAAGATACTTCCAAAGCATTCTTACGACGTGTTAATTCACGAGCACGACGAGCAGCAACGCGAGCTTTTGAAGCGGTAATTGTCTTTTCAATAATTTCTTTAGCATCATTTGGATGTTCAAGTAAGAAGCGACTTAAGCCAGCTGATAAGATATCGGAAACAACCTTACGTACTTCAGCATTGCCAAGTTTGCCTTTTGTTTGTCCTTCATATTGAGGGTTTGGATGCTTAATTGAAATAATCGCTGTTAAACCTTCTTTAATATCATCGCCTTGTAATGAATCTTCATCTTTCTTGATAAAATTATTATCACGTGCATATTTATTAATAATACGATTTAATGCTAAACGGAAACCTTCTTCATGTGTACCACCTTCAACTGTGTTGATGTTGTTACAGAAAGAATAAGTGTTTGCTGTGTAGCTATCATTATATTGCATAGCGATTTCCACGGAAATGTTTGTTTCAGGATCAACATCATCAACATAGATAATATCTTCGTGTAAAACATTCTTATTACGATTTAAATAAGCTACATATTCTTTTAAACCGCCTGTATAGCAGAATGTATGTTCTTTAGGTTCTTCATCTTTTTCAAAACGATAAACTAATTTAATACCTTTGTTTAGGAAAGCAATTTGCCTAAATCTTTCATACAAAGTTTGGTAATCGTATGTTGCCCCTTCATCAAAAATGCTGGCATCAGCCTTGAAACGAACTGATGAACCTGTACGACTCGGATCGCATTCGCCAATTACTGCAAGTGGCGAAACGACATGACCACCATTTTCGAAACGAATGTAATAAATCTTGCCATCACGGTAAATCTTGACTTCTAGCCATTCACTTAATGCGTTTACAACCGAAGCACCAACGCCATGTAGACCACCAGATACTTTATAAGCGCCACCGCCGAATTTACCACCAGCATGCAACACAGTAAAAATTGTTTCAACTGTTGAAACACCTGTTTTTTCATGAATTCCGACCGGCATACCACGACCATCATCGGTAACAGTAACGATATCATCTTTATCGACTGTAATATTGATTGTTGTTGCAAATCCCGCTAAAGCTTCATCGATTGAGTTATCAACAATTTCCCAAACTAAATGATGCAAACCTTTGACAGAAGTTGAACCAATATACATACCCGGACGAACACGAACCGCTTCGAGTCCTTCTAGTACCTGAATATCATCTGCAGTATAATCATTTACTTTATTTGTCATTTATTACCCGTTCCTTTCCTAATTTGAACAAACGATACGGACAATTGAGTTTAATGCCATTGATATCTGTTGAAGTAATAACTGTTTGAATATCACTTGGAATTAGATTCAATAATCTTGTTTTATTTTCATTATCAAGTTCTGATAAGATATCATCCAATAACAATATTGGATTAGTCTTAGTCACGAGCTTAATATAATCAATTAGACTAAATTTAAACGCAATCATGATCATTCGTTTTTGGCCTTGTGAGGCAAAACTTTCAACTGAAAAACCATCAATTAAAAAACTAAAATCATCTTTTTGAGGTCCAACATTTGTGAAATGATATTGGAAATCCTTATCTTTACTCTTATCAAACATTTCTTTAATAGCATTCTCATTTATTTCGCAACAATTCTGATATTGAAGTTCGATATGAGATTTGCTATTCGAGAGTTTTTGATAGTAACGTGAAATACGTAAGTTAATGAAATCAATCATTTCCTGGCGCCCTTTTAGAATTAAGAGTACCGGTTCAGTCATTTCACTATTTAAGACATCGAAGTAAGTCATATCAACAACATCCTTCTTGAGTAAAGTATTTCGATCTTTTAATAGTTTTGAATAATTTGTTAATGCGAATAAATAATTTTTATCAATTTTACCCAATTCAATATCTAAAAGGCGACGACGCATTTTGGGTGCCGCACTAAAGATTTCTAAATCATCTGGTTTGAATAATATGGCATTGATTTTTCCAATAAAATCAGATGATTTCTTTGCAATGTTATGATTGATGCTCAGTTTTTTGCCTTCTTTATTAATCACAACTTTAAATTCACAGTGATTGGAATTTACAATAATGCGAGCATATTCTTGTTCTTTTTGAATAAGTTCCTGATCATCAGCCGTTCGAAAAGAACGAGTATTAGAAATAAATACCAAACTTTCAAGAATATTCGTTTTACCAATTCCATTATTCCCGATGATGATGTTCATCTTATCATCGAGTTCTAAGTGAATATGGTTATAGTTGCGATAATGAACTAAGTCTAAATTGTTGATAATCATTTTTGTTTAATTTGATATGTTTTACCTAAAACTTCTACTTGGTCACCATCTCTTAATTTACGACCACGGCGGTTATCAAGTTCACCATTGATTTTGACATCATTTTCAGCCAAAAAGAATTTAGCTTCGCCACCGTTCGTGATTAAATCAGCTAACTTAAGAAATTGTGCCAATGTTATGTATTCTGTATAAATTTCGATCACATAATCCTCTTTCTATATTATTCACCTATGCTATTATATCACATTTATAGCCTTTTTTATCAATATAAAAACACATCAGTATAGATATACATGATGTGTTAAAAATCGCTAATTTTGCGTATAAATCCATTTTTGCAATAAAACTTAGTTATAACTACGAACTGGTGAGATTAATTGGACGATATCATCGCTATTTTTCTTTTTAAGGATAATTGGTCTTAATTCACCACTGAATCCTAAGACAATTTCTTCACTTCTTAGAGCTTTAATGGCATCGCTTAGATATTTGCCACTACAAGAAATCTTGATTGGATTGCCACGATAAGAAATTAATGGCAATGATTCATGCGATGATCCGATTTCTTGACTATATGATGTAATATCAACCTTATCTTCAAAAATTTCGAGTTTAACTATACTCTTGCCTTCATATTTAATAAACGAAGCACGATCAACTGCATCGAGTAAAATCTTAGCATTGATTTCAAGTTCTTGAGTGAATGTGCTAGGCAATAATTTTGATACATCACGATATGCATCTTCAATTAAGCGAGCACGAATAATCATTTCTTCTGTGATAAAGAAAATATTATTATCATCAATCGATAATTCAAATTCTTTAGTTTCTCCTAAGATTGAGGCGATATCATTTAATGTTTTAGCCGGAATAATGATGTTAAAGTTTTGTGGCGATTCTAGATTAATACGTTTGCAAGATAATCTATATGAATCACTTGCATTACATACCATTTCATCACCTTTTGCTACGAAGTTAACACCAGTCAATGAAGGTACAATATCTTTTTCGCTGCAAGCGAATGTTGTTTGACGGACAATATCTTCAAATGTTTTTGTTTCTAATTTAAATAATGAATTGTGGAAATTAAAATCAATATCTGGATAATCGTTAGCACGCATACCATTGATTTTGAATTCGGCATTTAAACCTTTGATGCTCATTAATGTTCCGTCGATTGTTGTGATTGTTACAATTTCGCCATCTAATTTTCTTACAATTTCAGAAATGTAACGGACATCAATGACAACGCTACCTTCTTCAAAAATGAATAATTTATTTGATTCATCTTCTGCTGAGATTGATGTCTTAATCGAAAGATTAGAATCAGAACCAGTTAAAATGATTTGATTACCTTGAACGTCAATTTTAACTCCACTTAAAGCAGGTAACGGTGCTACATTTGAAATTGCCCTGGCAACAATATTTAGGGTTGATGATAAGACATATTTTGAAATACTAAAGTTCATGTTTTGCTCCTTTAATTAGTATATAAATATATATTTATTATTATTAAGGTTGTGGATAATGTGGAAAAGTCATTCAAAGCCTTAATTCATAGGTTAATTTTAACATTTTTCGATGTTTTTTAAAAAGTTAATAAGTGTGGATAATTACTGTTTAATCATTTCTTCAAGCTGCTGGATAGCTTTGAGATATGTTGGATCCTTTTTGATGTTTTTCTCAACTCGTTCGCATGCATTAATAACTGTTGAGTGATCGCGCTTACCAAAAGCTGCTCCAATCTCTTTATAAGGTAAATCTAAGAATTTACGGATAAGATACATTGCGATTTGTCGTGGCATTGCAATCTTTTTTGTGCGAATCTTCGAGTTTAATTGTTGTTTAGTCACACCGTAGAAGTTGCAGACAATCTTTTTAATATCTTCAACATCGATTTCTTCATTATTTGTTTCAGTGATTTGATCTTTAAAGGCTTCGGTAGCCAATTTAAGAGTGATACGGTCACTTGGATTGAAATTAATTGCGTAAAATAATAAGCGATTTAGTGCCCCCTCAAGTTTTCTGACATCTTGTGAGAAATTAGTCGCTAAGAAACTTAGCACTTCATCATCGATTTGTTGATTGCTTGATGTGGATAATTTCATCTTTAAGATATTGATACTCGTTTCGTATTCTGGTGCTTCGATATTAACGTTTAAACCTTGGTTGAAACGTGAAATGATACGTTCCTCAAGACCTTTGATTTCATTTGGCATGCAATCACTTGTTAAACATATTTGTTTCTTCTTGTTTACAAGTTCATTGAAAACACTAAAGAAAATTTCGTGGGTCTTTTCTTTACCAGCGATAAATTGAATATCATCGACTAGTAAAACATCTAAGTCATAGAATTCCTTCTTAAATTCATCAATTTGATGGCATTTAATTGATTCTGAAACTCCTTCTACAAAGTCTAAGCCGGAAATAATGCCGATTTTATAGTTCGGAAATGTTGCTTTAATACGATTGCCGATGGCGTTTAATAGGTGGGATTTACCAAGACCAGAATTTCCATATATAAATAAAGGATTATATACATAGCCTGGGTTGCCTGAAACTGTTGTTGCAGCTACATGTGATTGGATATTTGAACGGCCAACCACAAAGTTTTCAAATGTATAGTTTGGATCAAGTTGAGTTTTGATAAAACTATTTTTTACAAACTCCGCAGGTTTGAAATTATTGTTTAGTTCATCATTTGTTTTGCCTACAATACTATAGTTTTTTTGTAAGAAAAATTCGAAAGCAGATTCAAACGATGTTCGTAAAACATTAATGAATGTTGCGCTTACAAATTCGTTACAACCAATAATAATGCGATTTTCTTGATCATCAATTGAAAAAATCTTTGTATTGTCAGGTTTTATAAAAGCAAGATAATCTTCTTGGACTAATTTATTTTCGTTGATATAAGTAAGGATATTTTTCCATAAATTGGTCAAATATGTTCCGTTTTGATTCGATTCGATCATCAATCTATCCTCCTCGTACACCTATTGTAGCAACTTAATTTATTAATTCTAGAGTTCAAAAAATGAAGTTATCCACAATCCACAATTAATAGTTATCCACAACGCCGATGATTAAAGGGTTATAAGAAGTTATCCACACTTATCCACATTTTTCAAGTTGTTGATAACTTTTTAAAAAGATATCCACACGTTAATGAATTGTGGATAGTGGGTAAAAACGAATAATATCCACAAGATAAAAACTTGATATGTTGATAATTTCAAGGCTTAAATAAAGGCTTTTAATAACTTTTGCACATAATCAACACTATGTGGATAACTTGTAAATGTGGATGTGGATTTTAGTGTTTGCATTGTGTATAAACAAAAATAAAAGTGGAATATTTTGATTTATCCACATTTGTTGTGTAGAAAAATATCCACATTAGCAATTCTTGTATTTATCCACAATTTTATATAGGAGATTTAGACATTTTGACAGAAATATAACCAAGGAAATGCTAATGTGTTTAATGTATCGACTTATCTTTCACAAATGTTCTTTAAATTATTAGGAATAAAGGTTGACATCTCACGCTACTGGGTTTAATATCAAACTATAAATGCATTGAAAAGAAGAGTAATTTAAAACGGATTTGTAGAGACTTCTTGGTTGGTGAAAAAGAAGATGAAAGTTTAAATGAAGATGGTCTTGGAGCTGTTGTTTCGATATGAGAGATAAACAGGTGCGCCTGTTATAGCGCTAGGGTATGAAAGTACTTGAATTGAGGTGTCGTAAGACATAAATTAAGGTGGTAACACGAATTAACAGTCGTCCTTATATGGGACGGCTTTTTTATTTATAAGGAGGATCTATGATTAAGATTGAACATGTATCAAAAGTTTTCCGTGGAAAAAAAGAAGTCGCAGCTGTTAAAGATTGCAACTTGGAAATCAAAGATGGTGAAATCTTCGGAATCGTTGGTTATTCTGGCGCTGGTAAATCAACTCTTGTAAGATTGCTAAATCAACTCGAAACCGTAGATGAAGGTGCAATTTGGGTTAATGATGTCGATATCACAAAACTTAAGGGTGAAGCTCTTCGCAAAGCTCGTCAAAAGATTGCGATGATATTCCAACATTTTAATTTATTATGGTCACGTACAGTACTTGAAAATATTGCTTTTCCATTAGAAATTAAAAAGATGTCAAAAGCCGAAAGATTACAAGTTGCCAAGGAAATGGCAGAAAAAGTTGGATTGGGTGATAAAATCAATAGCTATCCAAGTAATTTATCAGGTGGCCAAAAACAGCGTGTCGCAATTGCACGAGCACTTGTTTTAAAACCGGAAATTCTATTGTGTGATGAAGCAACCTCAGCTTTAGACCCTAAGACAACCGATGATATTCTTGAACTTCTTAAACAAATTAATCGTGAAAGCGGCATTACAATCGTAATGATTACTCACCAAATGGAGACTGTTCAAAAGATTTGTCATAGATTAGCAGTTATGGCTGATGGTAAGGTTGTTGAATGTGACACAGTTGAAAACATCTTTGCCAACCCCACTCATCAATTGACTAAACAGTTAATTCAAACGGTAGATACTGGTATGGATGTTAAGAAGATGAGTAGTGATCTTAAGGAAAAATATCCAGAAGGTCATCTATTAAGAATTGCTTTTGAAAAGGAAAATAGTGAAAAGCCAGTTCTGTTTAATATTGCGACAAGATTAAATATTCCAATCAACATCGTTGGTGCCAACATCAAAAATACACAAGCTGGACCACTGGGGGTTATGTATATTCACATTGAAGCACGACGTGATATTTTACCGCTTATTGAAGCTCTTACTGAGCAAGGTGTGAAAGTTGAGGTGATTTAAGATGAAATTATTATTAAAACTTCAAGAACCATTCTTTGAGACATTATTATTGACAATTATTCCGTTAATTTTGTCAGTAATCTTTGGCTTTATCATTGGTACCTTAATTTTTATTACAGCTGACTCATTAATTATCGATGTGTCAAAAAACAAATTCCTGAAAGTTGTAAACCGAGTTTCTGATGGTTTAGTGAATATTTTTCGTTCAATCCCATATTTAATCTTATTAATTTGGGTTATTCCGATTGCTAAGATTTTGACAGGATCGATGTTAGGATGGAAAGCCGCTGTTCCCTCACTTGTAATTTCCGCAACACCATTCTTTGCGAGAATGACAGTTGTAGCTTTCCAAGAAGTTGATAAAGGCACAATTGAAGCTTCTAAATCGTTAGGCGCTTCCACATTACAAATTATCTTAAAAGTTCTACTTCCGGAAAGTAAACCAGCATTAATCTCAGCTATCACAATCACTGCGATTAACTTAGTATCTTATAGTACAATGGCTGGCGCCATCGGTGCTGGTGGTTTAGGTTTTGAAGCCTACCAATATGGTTTGGCTCGTCCAAATCCACCACTAATGTATCTTGCAACATTGTTGATTGTGATTATTGTCTTTGTGACACAATTTATAGGCGATTATTTCGTAAAGAAAGTTGATAAACGTTAAGAAAGGTATATTTTATTATGAAAAAATTATTAGTATTATTATTCTCATTATTCCTATTAGCTGGTTGCAGTAATGCAAATGACAGCACAACTGACGACAAAACAATTAAAGTTTCAGCAACCGCTGAGCCTCATGCGACAATTCTTGAATTTGCTAAGCCAATCCTTGAAGAACAAGGCTACAATCTTGAAATTGAAATTCTTGATAACTATTTCGTTTTCAATAGTGCATTAGATGCAGGTGATGTTGATGCAAACTATTTCCAACATTTACCATTCTTTGAAGGTGAACTTGAATCAAAAGGTTATAAATTAGAAAATGCAGGTCAAATTCACATCGAACCATTTGGTTTCTACTCACAAAACTACAAGAGTGTCGAAGAAATCGAAGATGGTGCAACTGTTGTCATTTCTAACTCAGTAGCTGACCATGGTCGTTTACTTGCTATCTTAGCTAACGCTGGCTTAATTAAATTAGATGAATCAGTATCAATTGCTGCTGCAACACTTGATGATATTGTTGAAAATCCAAAAAATTTAGAATTCCAAGAAGTTAATCCAGAAGTTCTTACAACTGTTTATAAAGAAAACTCTGGCGATTTAATCGCTATTAATGGTAACTATGCTATTTCTGCTGGATTAAACCCAGTTAAAGATGCATTAATTCTTGAATCAGCTGATGAAAATAATCCATATGTTAACATCGTGGCATGCCGTGAAGGTGAAAAAGATTCTGAAAAGATTAAAGTTCTAGTTGAAGTATTACAAAGCGAAGAAGTCAAGACATTCATTACTGAGCACTATTCTGATGGTTCAGTTATCCCTGCCAACAATTAATCAAAACATTAATTTTATACACCACTCACAATTATTTGTGAGTGGTTTTTATAATCTTGAAATTAAAAAGTTTCGAGTGAATAAGTTATAACTAAGATAATAAACGTTACTAAAGTTGACATTAATGAGCAATTAAAAAATAATCCCTCTTTAATTAATTTTATAAAGTTTAGAGATTGTTGAAATAATCTCATCAACATTAAAACGGTAATAGTACCGATGAAGATATTCAATATATTAATCACGATAGTTTTGAGATTGATATGTATGAATTGTTTGGCGTAAGAACCAATATTTAATTCATTCATGAAATAAAGAATTTTCTAACTTTATAAAAGATTAATATTAATTAATATTAGATACATTTCTTCACCATTTAAAATGTGATATTGATATATGTTATATATAATTGAACAAATCTTATGATAAAAAATTAATAAATCGCAATTTTCTCATTAATAAATGTAAGTTTTTAATTAGTTTTAGTACCTAAAATTCGAGATATTTAGTACAATAGGTGTGTTATAGAAAAGGAGAATAGAAATGGAAGAAAAATTAAATGACCAACAGATCGTTCGTCGTCAAAAGATGCAAGATTTGAGAGATAAGGGTATCGATCCATTTGGTCACGCATATCATGTAACAGCTCGTTCATTAGAACTCAAAAATAAATATGGTGAAATGACAAAAGAAGAACTCGAAGCACTTAATGTAGAAGTTAGTGTTGCGGGTCGTATTATGTCAAAACGTCGTATGGGTAAACTTGGATTTATGCACATTCAAGACCGCGATGGCCAAATTCAAATCGTTGTCAATAAGAATATTGTTGGCGAAGAAATTTACGAAATTTTTAAACTAAATGACCTAGGCGATATCGTTGGTATCAAAGGTCAAGTTGTTAAAACTGATTCAGGAGAATTATCAGTTAAGGCCTCTGAATATACACATTTATGTAAGGCTTTAAGACCATTACCTGAAAAATTCCATGGTTTGAAGGATGTTGAAGAAAGATATCGT
This sequence comes from Thomasclavelia sp., assembly GCA_020024765.1. Taxonomy (GTDB): domain Bacteria; phylum Bacillota_I; class Bacilli_A; order Erysipelotrichales; family Erysipelotrichaceae; genus JAHHTG01. Next base: position 28,849 of record JAHHTG010000005.1, read on the forward strand.
CGTCGTTATGTTGACCTTATCATGAATGAAGAATCACGTCGTATCGCTTTCTTAAGACCACGTATTATTCGTGCGATTCAAAATTATTTGGATGGTCAAGGACTTGTGGAAGTTGAAACGCCAGTATTACAACCAATCCTTGGTGGAGCAGCTGCTCGCCCATTCATCACTCACCACAATACATTAAACCGTGAGTTCTATTTAAGAATCGCAACTGAACTAGAACTTAAACGTCTAATCGTTGGTGGCATGGAAGGTGTTTATGAAATTGGTCGTCTATTCCGCAATGAAGGTATGGATACAAGACATAACCCTGAATTCACAACTGTTGAAGCATACATTGCTTACTCAGATATGGAAGGCATGATGAATTTATGTGAAGGTGTCTTCTCACATGTTGCTGAGGCAATTAATAAAGAAACTGTTATGAATAACGGTGTTGAAATTTCTTTAAAAACACCATTCAAACGTTTAAATATGACTGATGCTGTTAATGAAAAGACAGGTAAGGATTTCCGTACAATTTCACTTGAAGAAGCATTAGAAGTTGCAAAGGAACACAAAGTTGAAGTTGAAAAACACGAACACTCAGTTGGTCATATCATCAATAAGTTATTCGAAGAATTATGCGAAGGTGATTTAATCCAACCAACATTTGTTTATGGACATCCGGTTGAAATTTCACCTCTTGCAAAGCGTAACCCTGATGATCCTCGTTTCACAGATCGCTTCGAATTCTACATTAATGGTGTTGAATACTCGAATGCATTCACTGAATTAAATGATCCAATTGATCAAAAAGGCCGTTTTGAAGAACAATTACGTCTAAAGGAATTGGGCGATGATGAAGCTAGTGAAATGGATGAAGATTACGTAGAAGCACTAGAATATGGTTTACCTCCAACAGGTGGTATCGGTATTGGTATTGACCGTCTAGTAATGTTATTCTGTGAAGTTAACTCAATTCGTGAAGTCTTATTATTTCCGACAATGAAACCCCTGGATGATGTAAAGAAGAAAAATGATGTACAGAATGCGG
>JAHHTG010000050.1 GCA_020024765.1 Thomasclavelia sp.
ATTTGTATAGCTTAGTTCATAAATCAATGTGTCCAGGATTCTGGGTACATATCATCCAAGGGGTCTTATTATCTATTTTATTATAATTCAAAACCATTGCTGAAGAACAAATCATCATCGTCATCTTCATCTTCCAATGGTTTAGCGATTTTGTTTTGATATTCAAGCAAAATGGCACGGATGGAAACACCGGAATGAATCGAAGTTTCTAATAGTTCATTAAGGTCTTCAGCCGGGATAATTTCGTGGTTTGTCATAAAATAAAGAAGATTTTCATTCTTAAGGGCAAATGGATAAATCTTTTTGCCTCGATATTTAATATATTTGATATATTCATTGACTTCATCTTCGGTTTTTGGATCACCTTGATTATATTGATGACAGAAACCAAGAACAGCTTTTGTTTTTGAATCATCTTCCCAGAAAACATTTAAAGAACGAGCATAAACTTCGATTGTGTCATGATCACTAAAGGCACCACGTCCTACAATCTTAATATTTTGAGGAAGAATGATTGATTGAATAGCTTTACATTTTGTGAAAGCACGGCTACCAATTGCAGTTACACTTTCAGGAATTATAATTGATTTTAAAACGGTGCAACCTTTGAAAACACCAAAACCAATTTCTTCAACTGTTTCAGGAATTGTGAAAGAAGTTAAAGATGAACATTCGTATAAACAATCGTCATTTAATTTTTTGATTGGTCCTTTAATAATAATCGAAGTTGCATTGGTACAGCCGTAGAAAGCACAGTTGCCGATTTCACTGACATGTTCTGGAATGATGATTGAAGTTAGAGTTGAACAATCTTTTAACACACAGTTTCCAAGTTTTTGAACACTTTCAGGAATTGTGATTGAAGTTAAGGCATTACAACGATCGAAGGCACTATCGCCTATTTCGCCAATGCCTTCAGGAATATAGACTTCAGTTAAAGCGATGCAATTATATAAGGTAAAACCATTAATCTTTTTGATATGACTCGGGAAAGTGAAAGTTGTTAAAGCAGTACAACCATAGAAGGCCTCACTACCGATTTCAGTAACACTTTCTGGAATTTTGATATCAGTGATTGGTAAACAATTCTTAAATGCTCCATCACCAATGCGAGATAAACCTTCGGGCAAAGTGATTGATTTAAGTTCTAAACAACCATCGAAAGCATGATCACCCACTTCATGAATGCTACTTGGAATTACAATCTTAGACAATGATGTACAACCATTGAAAACCTCGGGTCCAAGTTCAGCTACGCTATTAGGAATTATTACATCATCAAGTTCTTTGCAATCTTCAAAGGCATAAGCTCCAATCTTATGAACACTATTAGGAATATTGATATGTTTTAAAGCAAAACAGCGACGGAAAGCACCTTTGCCAATTTCTTTAATGGTGTTTGGCAGTGTGACTTCTTTTAAAGCGGTGCACCAGATAAAAGCATCTTCGCCAATCTTTTCTACACCTTCGGGAATAATGATTTTTCCTAAGAAGTAACACCATTTAAAGGTTTCTTCTTCAATTTCTTTAATGGTTTTGGGTAATTCAATTGTGATTAAAGGACAATTACGATTAACTTTGGATAAATCTAAGTCTTTCGTAAAGGTCATTGGGTCAATCCGAGTTACTTTTTTATGATTAATTGTTTCAGGAACAATGATGGTTTGTGCGTTACCAAGATATCTGGTAATTGTAATTTCATCATTCAGCACTACAAATTCCCACTCATAATTAGCTTCGTCTAGATCCATATCAACCATTTTATCTTCCTCCCCCTAACATTAGGATAGTCCTCAAAGGTTTAAAGTTTGAGGACTATATTTAACTTTATAAGTCTAAATCGCCTAAATCAGCGATTAAATCTTTTTGACGCTCATAGAATAGTAAATCTTTATTGTGTTCAAAGTATTTTTCACAGCCATATTTACTAATAAAGTAACTACTATAGTAGTTACTTGTCATTTCAGTGACAAAGATTAAAATTTCTTTGCCTTCACCAAAGACTTCTTCTAAGAATGTAAAGGCATTATTAACTTTAGTTTGGCAAGCACTAACTTGATCTTTAAGTTTTTGGCTTTCTTCAAAATACTTCTTATTGATAATTTCATCAATCGCTTCTTTTGAATCAAGTTTACTATCGATTAATAAGTTATTCATTTCAGTAAGTTTATTCTTTAAGAAACGAAGAATCTTTTCTTCTTCTGAAGATAAACTTGAAGCTTGTTTACCATTAGAAATACGATTGTCGATATCACTTAATTGATCTGCGATGAATGAGTGAATATTTGTTTCGACTGCATTAGCCTTTTTCATGGCTTTTAATAATTTAACAAATTCGCGTTGAACTTTTTCGGCATAGTAAACATTTACAAATTCATTTGAAAGGGCATCAAGTAATAGTCCCACAAGCGAGAATCTTTCGTCAAACTTAGCAGCGGTTGCGCGAGCTTTAATCTCGTTAGTTGCATTTCCGCATAAGATATCGGAAATTTGATAGTCTGATTTGTATTTGTTGAATAAGTCGTAGTAAACTGCAAAGTTAATTGCGATTGTCTTATCTTGCAGATATTGCGAAATTAACATCTCATCAACTGGTAAATTGTTTTCTTCGTAAAGTTTAATCATATCAGATAAATCTGACCAACCACGTGCAGTTACGAAGATCTTACCATCAACGGTTGTCTCAATCTTGTAGAAGTCTTGCTTAACTGTTTCAAGATAAGTAATGATTGAAGCGTGGATGCCTTTCTTATAGGCATATTCTTTCCACACATCAAAATTTGGTTCAATATCAATACGTTTTAAACGGTCCCAAGTTACAACGTCAAATTCGTGGACGGAGTTATTGTATTCAGGTGGATTGCCAGCCGTTACTACCAACCATCCCTTAGGAATTCGATGAGTACCAAAAATCTTATATTGAAGGAATTGCAACATTGAAGGCGCAAGAGTTTCTGATACACAGTTAATTTCATCAAGGAATAGAATACCTTCTTTAACACCTGTGTTCTCAATGACATTGTAAATGGATGCGATAATTTCAGACATTGTGTATTCAGAAACTTGGTATTCTTTACCGCCATAGACTTTTGTGACAATGAAAGGTAAACCTAAAGCACTTTGTCTTGTATGGTGAGTCATTGAATAGGAAATTAAACCAACGCCAAGTTCAGAAGCGATTTGCTCCATGATAGCTGTCTTACCAATGCCTGGAGGACCCATCATAAAGATTGGTCTTTGAACTTCGATTGGAATTTTATAGTTGCCGAATTCGTCTTTAGTAAAATAAGCAACCATTGCGTTTTTAATTTGTTCTTTTGCTTGTTTAATATTCATACGTTAATTGCTTCTCCTCTTCTTTAAATTTCATCACTTTGTAAAACAACTTTCATAGCCCATGGTGGTACATCAGGATTTGTATAGTCATCTTCGATATAGACGAAGGCTACGTCATAATTTGGTTTTTTCTTAGGGAATTCGCCCCAACCATCGGTAAAGTAGATTAAACCTTTAAGATGGGTAAATTCTTTGTCTTTGATTAACTGATCAACATAAGTGAAAACTGGTCTAAAATCAGTGCCACCTAAACCTAATAGTTTCATATTGCTGATATAGTTATCAAATTCAACTTGATTAGTAATTTTAACATCTTCTTGAATTTGTGCATCACATTGAATAATGTGCAAGTTAATGCGACTAAAGAAACTTTCAGTACTCTTTAAGATATTATAGGTCTTCTTAACGAAGGTTTGGGCAACTTCGCCCGATACTGAACCTGATGTATCAATCGCAATAACGAATTCTTTGATTTTATTGACGTCTTTATATTCAAGTGGTTCGATTAATGGAACTTTCTTATAGAGTTGTAGACCATAAGTGTAATAGATATAGTCGAACTCATCTTCGTTTAATTTAAGCGTTTCGCCAAGTCTGGCGAATTTTCTTAAGAAGGCTGTGTAATCGTATTTTTCACGATTGACTTCTTTGACATTTTGGCTGAAAGCCTGAGCTTCGTCACCAACACTTTTTGAGAAAGTTTCAAGGTCGACTTCAACACGTTTAGCAATATCTTGCCATTTCTCGGCCAATTCTTCCTTGGGAGTTGGAATTTCTGGCAGATTATCGCCAGTAGAATTTAAATCACCAGTTCCGGAATTCTCACCTTGGTATTGGTGAGAACCTTCACTGCTATTATTGGTATCAGAACCTTTGGATTTATTACCATTGCTTTCTTCATCAGTTGCTTCAGCATTGCCAGTTCGTTTGTCACCACTACCTGGCGAAGTTCCATCGCCTTCAAGTTCAAGTTGGTTTTCATGTTCATCATCAGTTTCTTGCAATTCACCATCTTGATTATTGCTTTCGTTTGATTCTTTATTTGTTGAATTGTCCTCGGGTGTTTCATCTGAAGATTCATCTTCGCTATTTTGATTACTTTGGTCTTTTGGTTTTTCATCTTCTTCTTGATCATTCGGGTCAAACCAAAGCATGTGATTATCAACATAGAATAACTCATGAAGGTGAGCCAGTTCTTGAGAACTTAAATTAGTCTCGATAAGATATTTATAAATCTTTTCAACAGTAAGTAATTTTAAGTTTGCTTTAAGAGATTCATAAGTTTCTTGTTGAGCTAGTTCTCGTTTAGTTTTAACAGCCGCTATATTAAGCTCTGTAATTGAAAATTCGACCGCCATATCACAAGCTAAATTCCAGTAGTCATGATTGACATTTTTACCAATGAACATATGTTTAAAGATACAGTGAAAAACCATATGTAGGTAATCGCGCATAAAAACATCTTTTTCATCCATATAACGTTTAATAATCCAAACGGGATTAAAGTAAACGTGTTCACCTTCAGTGGCGAAAGTATCGACTTCGGATGGTATAAATTTAAACTGACATAAGGCAATATCCAAGAATCTTAAATTTGCAATTAAAGTATTACGGGCTAAAACCATAATATCATTAGCGGCTTTATTTATCTTTTTTGTCTTTTCTGCATCATTCATATTTACCTTCCCTTACTTTAAACATCGCACAATAGACTTACAACATTATTGAAAAAGAGACCTTATCAATGGTTGAGATTTTATTATTAATTGATATTTTGAATAACATTAAAACATATCGTTATTCAATCCTCTCCTACTATACCAAATTTTATACCTGAATTATATGAAATTCAGCCGGAAAAGTTGCTTCTGCTTTTTTCCTACAACAGAATTATTTTAGAAAGGGGCAAAACCGTTAAATTTTCATTAAATATATAATAAGGATGCAAACCACTTGACCTTTTAGCAATCTCTTGGCATATTTAAGGCAATTAACTATGTTTGAAAGAGGTTTTTATGGATAAGAAACATTTGTATATAGGTTTAATTATTGTGGCCATGATTATTGGTGGGATAGTTGGTTATTTATACTATCATTTCATCGGTTGCTTCAATGGCACGTGTTTGATTAAATCCAATCCACATTTAATGACAATATATGGTGTTATTTTTGGTGGTTTAATTGGAACCATTTTGTTACCATCAAGTAAAAAGAAAAAGATAAAGTAGGTGAAGCACATGTCAGAACAAATTATTTATTTAGCCGGTGGTTGTTTCTGGGGTCTTGAACATTTAATGCATAGTTTAAGAGGTGTTAATGATGCGATTAGTGGTTATGCCAATGGAACGAGTGAATCGGATGCCAACTATAAAACAGTTTGTACAGGCAAGACAGGATTCCATGAAACAGTTAAAGTCATTTATAATCCTGAAGTAATTAGCTTGAAAGCTATTTTAGGGGCATATTTCTTTGTCATTGACCCAACGACACCGAATCGCCAGGGCCATGATATAGGTACTCAATACCAAACAGGGATTTATTATGTTGATGAAGATAGTCGTGAGATTGTAAAAGAAGTTGTAGCAATTGAAAAAGCTCGCTATCCTAAGTTTTGCGTTGAAGTTCAAGAACTAATTAACTTCTATCCCGCTGAAGAATATCATCAAAGATATCTTGATAAGAACCCAGATGGATATTGTCACATTCCTAGAGCAGCGATTTCTATGTTTAAGGATATTAAAGTTGATCCAGGACGATATAGTAGACCTGATCAAGAAATAATTAAAGAAACTTTGAGTGCTAAGGCTTATGAAGTTACACAAAATAATGGTACTGAAATGCCATTTGCGAATGAATACTACAATAATGATCGAAAAGGTATTTATGTCGACGTTGTAACTGGTGAACCGTTATTTGCAAGCATCGATCAATTTGATAGTGGTTGTGGATGGCCGGCTTTTGCTAAACCGATTGAAGCGCCAGTTGTTGTGGAACTTGAAGATGCAAGCTGTGGCATGGTTAGAACTGAAGTTCGCAGTCGTGTGGGAAATTTTCATTTAGGTCATGTCTTTGAGAATGATCCAATTTCACCAAATGGTATTCGTTATTGTATTAATAGTGCTGCTTTGAAATTTATTCCGTTTGAAGAAATGGATGAAAAGGGTTATGGATATTTAAAAGATTATGTAAAGTAAAAGAAAACCCAGTAAACTGGGTTTTTATAATTATTTATTGATTAAGACTTTAACGATTTCACCAATATAGACATCGTGATAATCTTTTTCAGGATAGTTTTTATGGATTGTTTCATCGATAAAGTGATTTGGTTTAATATCATCTTTATAAATTTTCTTACATTCGAAAACTAGAGTTGCTTCTTTAAAATAAGTTGTATTATCTTCATGAACGGGTGTTAAACCGGTTTCTTTAGCCTTATCGACATCGCGCCCGGAATTTCTCCCACAATATGTTAGGGCATCACGATATTCATCGGCATAGAAAGAAACTGTAAAAGTATCATTTTTTTCCATGAATTCGTGAGTATAACGTTGTGGTCGGACAAAAACGGTACAGATTGGTCGATTCCAAAGGATACCTAGTTCTCCCCAACTTGCGGTCATAGTATTATAGTTGTTTTCTTGGCCAGCGGTAATTAAAGCCCAAGCATTATGAAATAATGTGAAAGGGTTAAATTGTAAATCTTGTAGATTAATTTCTTGTAACATATTTTTCTCCTCTTTTCTTTATTTTAGCACGTAAATTTATTAAATAAGGGATGAATTTTATTCGAATTTTAATGATGACAATGTTACTTAAAGCCTTTGTTTATGGGTTTATTTGAAATTATTGACTTTAAATACATCCTTCTTCTATAATTAAAATCATTCTTGAGTATATAGATAAAATATAGAAACTCGAGGTTCAAATTGGGGGCGTTCAATATTTTGCGATGAATGAATTTGAATAACAACATAATAAGGAGAAACATAATGCAACATAAAAAAATTAATCGTAGTGCCCCTAATTGTGGCTTTAACTATCGCACTTGGTATTTTGTATTTCGTTGATTTGAATGACAATGGTTCATATGTTGAACAAAGTAAATTACCGGCATTTGTTAATATTGATTTAGATGTTAAATCAGCAGATGTTAAGATTATCGAAGGCGAAAATTTTGGCATTAATTATTCATTCCATGGGCGAGAAAAAATTAAGGAATTAAAGGTTGAAAACGAAACTTTAATACTTGATACATGGCTTGATTTTCATGATAAAGGAATTAATTTTCACAAACCAAGTTTCGGAAATTGGTTTGTAGAAATTACGGTTCCCAAGGATTATGAATTAAATGAAATTGAACTTAATTCAACCTCTGGTGATATTGAAATCAAAAATCGCAATTTCACCAATGGTGATTTGTCGACAACAGGTGGGCAAATTTTGCTCGAAAATGTTGCTTGTAACGACTTAAATTTGGATACGGTTTCTGAAAAGATTACTTTAATTGGAAGTAGTGTTGTTGGGGACGTTGAAGCTAAAAGCGTTTCGGGAGATATTGAAATTACGATGACAGCAAGTTCGATTAAGGCTGAGAGTATTGGAGACGTTTATATTAATGGTTTAGACCAAGGCCACAAGTATGAGATTTCTAATGGCAAACCAAGTATTGAGGCTAGAAGTGTCTCTGGAGAAATTGTTATTTCTACGCAATAATAATACATATTAG
>JAHHTG010000051.1 GCA_020024765.1 Thomasclavelia sp.
CGATTTTGGGTTACGTTGCATTTCAATCGCAAGTGATGAACCAACATTCCCTGCTCCGACAATCGCAACATTAATCTTATGACCGCTACCCGTTTTTTCGGAATTAATATTACGTTTTGCATAGATGTATTGATATACGAAACGTGATAATAGTGTTGAAATAATAATAGTCGCATTGATTATTAATGCATAAGCAACACCGATATTATAAATTTTAAATATACGGCCAATTAAAATAAATGATAAACCAGAAACGGTATCACAAAAAATCAACTTAATATATGTTCGAACCTCAGAATAACGCCAAACACTATTATAGATATTCGCGAAGATGCGAGTACCCATAATTAAAATAATTAAACACGATAATTTACGAATAGTAAAAGCCGAGAAAATAATCATCGGATCAATTTTAAAGGTTGCAAGATATCCAATAAATATATATGTAAAAACAATAATACCAATATCAATCGCGAACAATGCAAATTTACGCGAATTTAGCTTAAACTTATTTGAACTCATACCCATACCCCTAAAACATTTTTATACTTATTTATCATTATACAACAAACAATGATTATATTACTCATAGAGACTCTAAATAACATGTTTTTTATAATCTATAATCAAAAATTCTTAAAATATAAAAAAGCGGACCACAGCCCGCCTAAAATGTAATTATTCTTTTTCTGAGACAAAACCTGCAATGTTGACATTAACACCTTTAGTTTTAATGCCTGTCATTTGTAGGATGCTACTATATACTTCATTTTGGATTTGTGTGCATGTAGATGCAACATCAACTCCTTGTACCAACTTAATATATACATCGATTGTTAGTTCATTTTCTTTTAATGAAGCAACGCACATTTCATTTTCTTTTTTAGCAGGAACAATTCCTTCAACTTTTGAGCAAGCAACTAAAGCAATATCATTAAATGCTTCTAAACGCATACTTGCTAAACCTAATTCTTGATTTTCATCTAAAACATAATACTCGTTTGCCATAATCAGCCTCCTGTTTTATATATTATACCATTTATATGAGGTTCCGGAAAGAATCCGTCCTACTTCTTTAAAACTTGTTTAAGTTTTGCAACTTCTTCACTTAGAATATCACCACGTTTAAGTGCATCGTTATCACATTCACCTTCAATCATATTTTCAGCAACGTAATAAATGCAACTTGTATCACCATCAAAATAAACATCTTCGACCAAACTATAGACGTGGTTATTACATGCTAAATACATGCCTTCAAGATTCAAAAGATAAACTTCGTTTTCATTAACTTGCTTCACAAAGTTATTTTCACCATATAATTGGTAACCTAAATCATTTAAGCCTTGAAGCACTTCTTGACTAATAACTGGTTTATTTTCAATAACTTCATTGATATTGTTAAATGAATTTGGATCAATGCTTTCGATTTCGACATCGTTAAAATCACTAAATGCAATACTTAAATCAACTTTGACATTCAAGCCTTCTGAAACAAATGCTAAGTTAAAACTTTGCTCTTCAAAGTAGCCTTCTTCATTAACGATAATTTCAATGTTACTGATCTCAAAATCCCCTTGATTAACAACACTTGGATCAATACCTAAATCGAGTTCTTCAATCATTTCATCAATTTCTTCTGGTCTTGGTTCAATGCTAATATATGTTTTGCCATCTTTAGCGTTTGCTTCAAATTTAAATGCATCAGCTAAGTCTAAACCTGCAAAACCAGTATCTTCCATGGTATCTTCAATGCTGTCATCATCTTCTTCAAGTTCAAAGACATAACGATGCGCATCATCAGCAGTATAAACAGCACCATCAAAGTACCATTGTTGCATCTTAGTTTCTTCACCTAAAAAATTCGAATAGAAATCCATTTGATATTCTAGGTCATTTTCACTTTGAAGATTTTTAGCACTAACTTTTGTCATGACTTCCATGACTTTTGGTTCACTATCTGGTGTCATTTCGCCAACTGCTGTAAATTCAGCATGAACTTTAGTTGTATTTGCCAATGAATCCAGAGCTTCCATCTTTGCAGATGCTGATTCATAAATGGCTTTACCATCTAATGTTTCATCAACTTTTGTTTCACCACATCCAACTAACATGATGCTGCACAATAAAATTAATAGATATTTTTTCATAAATTTACCATCTTAAACCTTTCGGGTATTTATTCTTTATCTGATTGCCACTAACCTTGCCATAGGCAAAACCATAGCCTAAATGTGTTAATAAATAATGGCCATTTGGTACATCTTTAAAGACCGATAAACCTTTGAGATAATTATAATATTCCTCTTCATTTAGTTCAATTCGATGCTTAAAGCAGTCTTTTAAAGCATTGGCACGATATAAATGATGACTCGGATAGAAGACATTCTTTTTAATTTCGCCAACATAAACGCCATATCTTAAAACATGTTTGTTCATTTCGATTAATGGCTTTAATGATAAATAATAATGTTCATTTTGTTCATAAAGATAATATTCATCAAGATTTAATTCTTGTTTAATAAAATCATCGATTAGTTTTTGTTTAACAACCTTACGATATTTAACACGCGGTGTGACTTCTTCGCCATGTTTAACCATCTTAGCAGCGAATTGTCCTTCTATATCTAGTAGCGGACTAAAACGTACAACTTTAGAACTATCAAAACCATCAAGTTCAATACCACGCATTGAATATTGATTAGAAACATTAATTAATTCCATATCTTCATGACGGTTTAAGAAATCGCGCACAATCATCTCATTTTCTTCGATTGCATATGTACATGTACTATAAACCATTTCACCACCTGGTTTTAAAATATCATAAGCATTTTCAATTAAGTCCGCTTGTCGATCGGCACATAACGCAATATTTGCAAGATTATACTCTTCAAGAATTGTTGGGGTCTTACGTATCATGCCTTCGCCAGAGCATGGTGCATCTAACAAAACATAGTCAGCAATCCCAGCTAAATCTTTTGCAAGTTCATTACAATCTTTATTGGTCACAATGACATTTGAAATTCCCATCCGTTCAAGATTTGATACTAGAATCATGGCACGCTTATATTCATATTCATTCGCAATAATCAAACCTGCATCCTTGCTTAGATTAGCTAGATTAATTGTTTTGCCTCCAGGTGCACTGCACATATCGACAATAATCGAACCAGGTTTTGGATTTAGTATTTGAGATGGAATACTCGCACTCATTTCTTGTGAATAAATTAAGCCAAGTTCATTAACCATCGTCTTGCCAATATTGTCATGATTATAAAAATAACTATGTGGATTATATCTCGAAGGTTCAATTTCAAAATCAATTAACTTTAAAATATTCTCTTCGCTATCTTTTAAACTGTTGAGATAAAAAGCCTTTGTTACAGGTTCATTTAATTTATTGATTAATTCTTCGGTACGTTCACCAAAGATAACTTGTGCACGTTCATAAAATAATTCTTTGCCCATAATTATTGCATCCTCGCTTTAATTTCATCTTGTTCAAGTTGATGTTTCAAGTCAGCCATTGAATTAAAATGAATAATTTCCCTTAACCATTCGCAAATTTCAAGTCGAATGATTTCTTGATAGATATCTTCTTTAAAATCCAACAAATGAACTTCAACTGTTGCCTTAAGATTCTCTTTAACCGTTGGATTATTGCCGATGCTAACCATAGCGCGATATCGATGATTTTGATAAATCGCATAGCCAAGATAGACACCACTTTTTGGCAACAATACTTCTTCATCAATTTGAAGATTCGCGGTTGGATAGCCAATTTCTCGTCCCAATGCCCGACCATGAATCACAAGACCTGTTAGTGTATATTGATAGCCCAAAAGTTTACTTACAAGGTTTAAGTCACCTTCTGCAATAGCTTTTCGAATTCTTGAAGAAGAAATCTTTTGGCCTTGGTAATCTACCGAATCAATCTTAATAACTTCAAAATTATCTTTAGCTTGTTTAGCTAATGTTTCATAATTTCCTTGACCTTTGTAACCATAATGAAAATCAAAACCACATACCAAATACTTTAATGGCAAATGGCTTAAGATTTGATCATAAAAATTCTCAACACTCAAATCAGCCATTTGTTGATTAAAATTTAAAATTAGACAATAGTCAAAGTCAAAACTTGCAATTAACTTTAAACGTTCATCAAAACTTTCAATATGTTTAAAGACTTGGCCTTCCAAAACATTATGTGGATCTGGATTAAATGTAATTAAACATGATCTAATCTTATTTATCTTTGCAAGTTCTTTAGTTTTATTAATCAAGGCTTGATGACCTAAATGGACACCATCAAAATATCCAATACAAGCTGCAATTGGTTCACTTAAATCAATTAATTCATTTAATTTTATATCGATGATTTTCATTAAAACAAACCTCGAACACTCTTAAATTCATCATTATGATAGCGTTCGTAAATGGCTAGGACTTCTTTATCGTGACAAATTAAAACTTGATTAGCATCAGTATTTAAATGTAAATGTTTACCATTCATAATCCATTTAACATCTTCAACTTCAACCACTTCATATAAATGAGCAAGACTTTCGTAAAGCGAATATAAATGATAGTTGCCCTTTAAAACTTCTTCAAAATCATCACATTGTTCTAAATTAATCGCACCAACTTGAGTACGTGTCAATTCAACAAGTGTTGATAAACAATTTAATTTAAGACAAATATCTTTCATTAAAGTACGGATATAAGTTCCACTACTAACTAAAGCTTTAAAAGTAAAACCTTTTTCATCAAAATCTATTAATTCTAGATTATAGATTTCAACTTCGCGTTTTGGAATCTCGACCTCTTTACCTTCGCGTTGATAGTCAACAAGTTTCTTACCATTAACTTTAATAGCCGATGTCATTGGTGGAATTTGTTCAATCTTGCCAAGAAACTCTTTAAAAACCTTAAGATATGTTTCTTGAGTTGTAGGAGCTATAAATGCTTCTTCTTTAATTATTTGACCATCAATATCTAAAGTATCCGTTTCATAACCAAATTCAACTTTAGCAATATATTCTTTAGTATCATGAACCAAAAATTGGTTAGCTTTACAAGCTTTGTTAAGCAAGATAACCATAACGCCTGTTGCATTAGGATCAAGCGTACCTGTATGGCCAATTGAGCGTGTATTAAAAACCTTTCTTAACTTGTAGCAAAGGTCAAATGAAGTCATTCCTTTAGGTTTATTGATATATAAAACTTTATTCATAGTCATAATTATAACATAATCAATTATTACCTTAGAAATTGAATTGAATTTTAATTTAATTCGATTAAAATATAAGACATGAGTGTAAAAAAAGTCCTAGCAGCAATGCGTAAAGCTGACCAAGATTATCATTTAATTGACGATGGTGACGTCATTGGTGTAGGTCTTAGCGGTGGTGAAGATTCGAGTCTTTTACTCTACTGCTTATACCTATATCAATTCCTCGCCAAGAATACTTTCAACAAAGAATTTAAAGTCATTGGTATTCATATTGATTTAAACTTCGGTGAAGAAGATTTTAGCATTCTTCAAGATTGGTTTAAACAATACCCAATTGAAATACATTATGAAGAAAGCAAGATTTCTGATATTCTTCATCTTCATTTAAAAAACGATGCAATTCAATGTAGCCTTTGTTCAAAACTAAAGAAAGGTGCTGTCATCAAAACCGCTAAAGAACTCGGTTGTAATAAGGTGGCCTTTGGTCATCATGCCGATGATGCAATTGAAACTTTACTATTAAATATGATTCACGGTGGTAAGATTGCCACATTTGACCCGAAGATGCATCTCGATAACCAAAATATCGATTTCATCCGTCCGCTTTGTTACGCATTTGAAAAAGATATTAAACACGCAACAAAAGAATTGAATATTCCGCGAATTAAGTCCGGTTGTCCAAACGACGGTTTTACTGATCGCCAAAATATGAAAGAAATGCTTGGTCGCCTTTATCACGAATATCCAATTGCGAAAGAAAATTTCTTATTAGCTTTATATAATCAAAAACAAGTCAATTTATGGCATAAGGAAGAAAATGATGATTAAACGTGTTTACCTTGAAATCACCAACAGTTGTAATTTAAACTGTCCTTTTTGTGAAGCTCAGAAGAAACATGATTTTATGTCACTAGATTTAATTGAACGTAATTTAAGACAAATAAAACAAATTTGTGATTATGTTTATTTGCACGTCTTGGGTGAACCTTTGTTGCATCCAAAATTTGATAATATTTTAAGTATTTGTGATGAGTTGAAATTAAATGTTCAATTAGTAACGAATGGGACTCTGTTGTTTAAATATCCCAATATTCTAGACCATCCTTCTTTAAGAAAACTATCCGTCTCAGTTCATTCAATTGATAATCAAAAAGTTAATGACACATACTTCAAAACTTTAAATCATTTAATTGAAGAGATTGGTAAGCACGATAAACAATTCTTAGAATTACGTTTCTATGACTTTAATAATCTTCATGATAATAGCTATAAATATCATGAGTATCTTAAACAGCATTATGAATTTAAAGATACAACCAAAACCAGGAGTTTCTTAATTAGTAGGCATTGTTTTGTATTCTACCAAGACTTATTCCATTGGCCATGTATTAATGATCCAATCGTTAGTACCAAAGGTAAATGCCATGGTGCTCTTGAAATGCTCGGTATTCTAGCAAATCAAGATGTCATCATTTGTTGTTTAGATGCCGCCGGCCATACAAAAATCGGCAGCCTTAATGAACAAACTCTTGATGAAGTCATTCATAGTGCTGCCTATTTAAATATCTATAATCATTTATTGCAAGGAGAACTTGTTAATCCTCTTTGTCAAAGATGTACCTATCGATTACGTTTTGATAAAGCATATAAGTGATGAAGCGAAATACCAAACACCATCGGTGTAGGAATATCTTCATAGATTTGATGCGCTAAATAAATATGTTTAGCATTAATGCCTTCTAAATCATTATGTGCTTCATAAATTAAAGTATATGGACGTGCATAATCAACTTTGCTTAATTCTTCGCCATCATTGCCAATTGCATATCTAGCGTGATTAGGATAATCCTTAAAGTAACTATTTAAATCTTTGTAAGTTTTAATGTTGGTATAGAAGATTGAGCCCATGCTTGCACGCACAACTCTTGGATCAAAATGATCAACTTGTGGATTAATTAAGACAATATCACGGTGATCAAAAGAAATTGCTGTTCTCAAGACTGTGCCAAGCGTTCCAAAATCATCAAAATTAACTAAGACCAAATGATTATGGTCTTTTTTAATTGTACCCTCAAACTTCTTAAATACCGCAATGACATAGCAATTTTCTTTAACTGATAAATTATGAATCACTTTATCATCTTCGTTTAGTGGAATACGATGTTGAGCACATAAAGAAACTAACTTATCATAGTTCTCGTTCTTTAACATCTTACTAGAGTAGTATACTTCACGCACTAAGTTTGGATGATTCGCAATTAGTTCGAGGCTAATTGACATTCCGAGTGTATATGAATATTCATCTGTACTTTGATATTTTTCTTGCATAGTATACCTCCAAACACGAATTAATTACTTAAGTAATTATGAAAACTAAAGACCATTTTGTCAACTAAAGTCTTTAATAAAACACACAACTAATAATTATCAATTGTACAAAATATCAAACACGAAATTATGGATACTACATTCATTTAATAGTTAATA
>JAHHTG010000052.1 GCA_020024765.1 Thomasclavelia sp.
TAACGATACGTTCACCTGCAGCTTGAGCCATTTGAAATTCCGACATTAATGCCGCCACCATTCGGACAGGTTCATAGAACTGCATGGCATATTGGCTAAACATCATTAATGTACCAAATGATATGATATCTTGATTAGCTAGGTCTCCACCAATCCAAATAACTAGTACCAGACCAAGTGAAGATACAAACCAAACTAATGGTCTAAAGATACTCGAAAAATCAGCAGCACGTTTTGAAACTTTAAACATTTCGTTGGTTTCATCTTTGAAATCGTGGTATGTTGTGTTTTCCAACACTAATGTTTTAATTGTTTTAGCACCATTGATGCCTTCATTAAAACTATTAGTAATCTTAGAATTAGCCTTACGAACAAGACGATAATTCATTAATAGATGTTTCTGAAAATAAATAGAAATGTAAGCCAACACAGGAACAACAATGCAAACCAATAAAGTTAATGTAACATTAGTCTTAAACATGATAATCAAAGAAATCGTCATCATTGCTATACCCCAAGAAATATCATTGAATGACCACGAAACAATTTCGGCTAAACGCGAAATATCGCCAGTCATACGCGCCATTAACCAGCCAATTGGCGTTACATCAAAGTATGAAAACGATAATGAATGTAGCTTATCCAAACATTTTTTTCTTAAATCATATGCGAAGTCCATTTCAACAAGACCAGCTACTTTAAAGAACAAGAAGTTTAAATAGCCAACAACTAGAATCATCACAAAGAAAACCGACACAAACATAATCAATTCTTCCATCGATTTTTGATTCGATGCGAAATTGTCAATGATTAAACGTGAAAAAACAGGCACAATCGAATCACTGAATGCAATTATGATTTGAATCACAGATAAAATCAGCATTCTTCTATATTGTGGTTTAAATAGAACGGCAATCTTCTTCCAAACACCAATATTCAAGCCATCTTTCGAGAAATCTTTTTCTTCAAATTTACTTGCCATGATGTTCCTCCCATTCTAATTTATATTGATTTTGAATTTGATAAATTCTTTGATATAGACCTGGCTTTTTGATTAATTCTTCATGTGTTCCAAGATCTTCAATCTTGCCTTCGTTCATGACAACAATTAAATCACATGACTTGGCACTTGAAATACGCTGTGTAATTAGAATTTTTGTCAAATCTTGACGGAATTCTTTTAAATTAGCTGAAATTAAAGCATCTGTTTGCGTATCAACGGCGCTTAAAGAGTCATCAAAAACTAAAACTGACGCATTTTGCAGTAATGTTCTAGCTATAGCCACACGTTGTTTCTGCCCGCCAGACAAAGTAACACCATTCTCGCCTACGATCGTGTCATAGCCTTTTTCAAAACTCTCAATAACATCATGAACACATGCAATCTTGCAAACTTGTTCAATCTCATCTTGTGTTGCATCAGGTTTAACAATTGTTAAATTGTCACGAATTGAACGAGAAAATAAGAATGGTTCTTGTAATACTAATGCAACGTTTGTACGAAGATATTCTTTATTAATATCTTGAATTGGAACGTCGTTGATTGTGATTTCACCACTCGTTGGTTCATACAATCTTGATAATAAATGAATTAATGAAGACTTACCACAACCAGTTGAACCTACAATCGTAACAGTATCACCTTGTTTAATTTTTAGATTAATATTGTCTAGAACCTGAATCTTATCATCACCATAATCGAAACTGATATCTTTAAATTCGATATCGCCTTTTAAATTAGGCTTAAGACCGGAGTTAAGGTCTTCGATATCCGTTTCTACGATGTCAATTAAACGATTTAGTGAAACATTCATTTTACCAAAATCCGACAAAATGCGGCCCAAGGCACGGATTGGAAAAACGATCATAATTTGGTAGTTAAAGAAGATAACAAAATCACCTAAAGAAATTTGACCATGATTAACAAATATTACTCCAATTAAAGATAAAGCAAGGATACTAAAAATACACATGAAATAACTTGTACTATAGTATTGACCTAAGCGAACAATCACTTTATATGTGACATCATGGAATTCTTGGTTGATTTTAGCAAATTTATCAATTTCATAGCGCTCACGATTAAAAGCTTTGACGACACGGACACCAGATAATGATTCTTCAATAACTGTTGACATGCGAGCTTCTGTTTCATCAGATGCTAAGAAATCTTTTTGAATTTTAATTAAAAAATAATAAGAATACCCAAAAATAAAAGGTATAAAAATCAATGTGAACATTGCAAGTTTCGCATTGATACTTAGTAAAACACTCATCGCAATTAAAACAGTTGCGATAATATAGAAGACTTCGGCAAATTGGCCAGCAAAGAAACGTCTAACGACATCTACATCACTTGTACATTTTTGAATCAATTCACCGGTTTTGTTTTTAGAGTAATAAGCATATGGTAATGATTCAATGTGCCAATATAACTCATTACGAATATTTTCAACTAGCCCCTCACTAATAACTCCTTGTAATTTTTGCCGTGTATGAATAAACAATCCTACGACAATATAGATAATAATTAAGACAACACCAATTAAATATAAGTGATTGCGAATGTAATCAACACCACCTAATGCTGATGCTAAAAAACCGATTAACATATTATTAATCGGTTGATTGTCAATCACATTATCAATTAAGAAACTTAAAACAACGCTTGAACAAAGGTTTAAACCTGCATAAGCAATTGTACACACAATTAATATGACAATAAGTGTTTGATATTTCTTAAGATGTTTCTTTAAATAATTTAGTTTAGACATTTTCATTGAATTGTTTTAGGGCTTGAGCAATTTGATCGGGGCAAGATGTTGACTTACGACCACACGTAACGCCTTCGAATGCTGCAATGACTTCTTCAAGTGTTTTACCTTTAACAATACGGGAAATTCCTAATAAATTACCTGGACATCCACCGATTACTTCTAAATTTGTAATACGACCATCTTCAATTTCAAAGATCATTTTTTGGGAACATGTTCCCTTTGGCTTATATTCGTAATGCATTATCTTACCACCCTTTCTAAATCATCATAGTGATGAAATATGTTCTTATCTGCAACAACTAGTAATTGATCATCTTGTGCGATAACATAACTTGGTTCTGGCGTAATTGTTAAATGATGATCGCCACCAGACTTAATACCTAAGACATTGATGCCAAAGTTGCGACGCAAATTTAATTCAAGCAATGATTTACCAATCCATATATTTGGTGCATGAACCTCCATTAGTGAATTATCGCTATCTAAATCCATTAATTCAACAATATTCCATGCAAGTAATTCTTTTGACACTTTTAAACCTGTTTCTTTTTCGGGCATCACAACACGATCAGCACCAATTTTCTTAAGAATTTCACCATAACGACGGCTCTTTGCTTTTGCTAAAACATAAGGTACACCTAGCTGTTTTAAATTAATAATCGCTAAAATTGATTCTTCAAGATGCGAACCAGTTGCAACAACCGCACAGTCGACATTATCAATGCCAATAGCCTTTAATTGTTCAATATCAGTAAAGTCGCAGCAAACTGCTTGTGCAACTAAATCACTCATGCGTTCTACACATGTCATATCTTGATCAAGCGCAATAACGTCTTGATCATATTTCGTTAGTTCTTTAGAAATTGTTGAACCGAAGATTCCTAAACCTAACACCAAATATGTTCTTCGTTTATTCATATAATTCCCCCGCCTATAAGACTATCCCACAATAATTTCAGTCTTTGGATATTTAATTAAATTTCTTGCATATTTACTTTCAGTTGTAAAAGTATATGCGATTGTGATAGGGCCTACACGACCCATAAACATTAACAAGATGATACAAATTTTGCCAACTGTGCTAAGTGAAGCTGTAATACCTGTAGTTAAACCCACTGTTCCAATAGCAGAAACAATTTCGAAGAGAATATCTAAACTTTCAAATTGTTCTGTTGACAACATTATAAACCATGCAGCAAAAACTGCGACAATATATAAGAAAAATACAGTATACGCTTTTATAAAATTGCGTTTTCTCACGTGATGTTTGAAGATACGCATATGTCTTTCATCCTTTAAATCAGTATAAACGATAAGGATTAAAAGAAAGAATGTTGTAGTTTTAATACCGCCAGCAGTACCACCTGGTGAACCGCCTATAAACATTAAGATAATCATTAAGACTTTTGTTGATCTTAAGATAATTGAATAATCAATAGTAAAGAAACCAGCGGTTCTTAAAGTCGCCGAGTTGAAGAAAGCATTTAGCAATTTATCACCAAATGTTAAATCAGCCAAAGCATTATTGTATTCAAGAATTAAAATGCCAAACATACCAATTCCCAATAAACTAATTGTCAGAATCGTAACTAATTTTGTATGAATTCTTAGACGATGTTGGTTATTAATTAAATGATTTTTAGTACGAATAAAGACCTTTAGACGTTGATGATAATCAAACCAAATCGCAAAACCAATACCGCCCAAAATGATTAATAACGCAACAGTAATAACGATGACAGGATGTGATTGATACATCATTAAAGATGTTGATCCAAAACAGTCAATGCCAGCATTACAGAATGCGGAAATTGATAAGAAAATACCTTGAGCTACTGCTTCAACTAGATTAAAATTACCAGTTAAATATAGTGAAGTACCTAAGATTAATGCTCCTATGCCTTCAAAAATAAAGGTATATCTGAAGATGGAAATAACATACGTTCTAATATCTTCAAAGTCCATCTTATTTAAAGCATCTTTTAATAAAGATCTTTCTTTAAAATCTAGTTTGGCATTCATTAGTAATAACATGACCGAAATAACTGTCATTAAGCCTAAACCGCCAAATTGAATTAAAACTAGCACCACAAATCTTCCAAAAATGGTGTATTGATCAAGAATCGTAGTCGTTAATAAACCAGTTACACAAGTTGCCGAGGTCGCAGTAAAGAGATTATCAATAAATGGTAATGGCTCACCGATGTTTGAAATTGGCAACATTAATAAAAAGGTCCCTGATAATATAAGGACTAAGAAACTAAAAATCAAGATTTTTGGGACGCTAAAACGATCAAACATTTTGGTCCATAAACTCGCAATTTTGTGTCTCATACACATGATTATAATTCTTTATAATCTAATCGACAAGTTAAAATAACTATTTTTTGTAACAAATGCCATATCTAGCTTTGTCAGGTTGAAAAAAGCCTCATATTAGAGTAGAATTTAAAGGTATTTTAGAGGTAGAAAAATGGAAAAAGTAAGAACAAGATTTGCTCCAAGTCCTACAGGATATATGCATATCGGTAACTTAAGAACTGCATTATATACTTACTTGGTAGCAAAGAAACACAAAGACGGTGTCTTCATTCTACGTATTGAAGATACTGACCAAGGGCGTTTAGTTGATGGTGCTGTCGATATTATCTACAACACTTTAAAACAATGTCACCTAGAGCATGACGAAGGACCAGACGTTGGTGGTGAATACGGACCATATGTTCAATCAGAACGTATGAAATCTGGTATCTATAAAGAATACGCCATGAAATTAGTTGAAATGGGTAAAGCTCATATTTGTTTCTGTAGCGAAGACGATATTCAATCACAAAAAGAAGTTGCAGAAGCTAAGGGTGAATCATTCATTTACCGTGACCCATGTAAACACTTAAGCAAAGAAGAAATTGAACAACGTATCGCTAATGGCGAACCATACGTTATTCGTCAAAACATCGATCCAAATGGTACAACATCATTCGAAGATGAAATTTATGGTACAATCACAGTTGAAAACTCAATTCTTGACGAAATGATTTTATTAAAATCTGATGGTTACCCTACTTATAACTTCGCTAACGTTATCGATGACCATTTAATGGGTATCACAGATGTAGTACGTGGCAACGAATACTTATCAAGTACTCCTAAGTACAACCTACTTTATGAAGCATTTGGTTGGAACTGCCCTCGCTACATCCACTGTCCACCAGTAATGAAAGATGAACATCAAAAATTATCTAAGCGTAATGGTGATGCATCGTTCCAAGATCTAGTAGCTAAAGGTTACTTACCAGAAGCAATTCTTAACTATATTGCTTTATTAGGATGGTCACCTGAAGAAGAACGTGAAATCTATTCATTAGAAGAACTATGTGAAGCATTTAATGTTAAACGTATTAATACTTCTGGTGCTATTTTTGATATCGAAAAGTTAAAATGGATGAATGGCGTATATTTAAGAGATATGGATTTTGACAAGTTTGTAACACTAGTGACTCCTTATATCAAACAATCAGTTCATAAAGATTATGATTTAACTAAGATTGCTCATATCTTAAAAGAACGTACAACTTTATTGAATGATATTCCTGAAATGGTTGACTTCATTGACGAACTATGTGATTACGATATTGAATTATTCGTTAATAAAAAAATGAAGACAACTCCTGAAATTGCTTTAAATTCATTAAAAGAAGCTAAGACATTATTAAGCGGTGATTTAGAATGGGATCACGACCACTTACACGATGCCTTAATTAACTTAGCTAAGACACTTGAAATCAAGAATGGTCAATTACTATTCCCTATTCGCGTTGCCTTAAGTGGCAAAGCATTCACACCAGGTGGAGCAATCGAACTTGCAGAAATTTTCGGTAAAGAAGAAACTTTACGAAGAATCGACATCGCTATTAATAAACTTGAAACAAGCCTTTAATTAATAATTATGCCTCGGATTAATCCGAGGCATTTTATTTATCAAGTGTTTATTATTTAACAGTTATATCAAAATCACAGATATTTCCACCCTCTCCCATTGTCTTCGTACGATTCCAATGAATGTGAGGATGCATATTGCCATCTTTTACATCATCAGTGTGGCAAAAACATTTAGTCAATTCAAAGCAATTATTCTTACGGCAAACATCACAATACAAGCATTTTTCCACATCAAATTTACATTGAGTTTTAGCAGTATTATAAAATTTTGCTTTAAAACCCGCTTTTTCGCCAAATTGTTGTAAAGTAACATATTTAAAAACTTTTGGCATTAATTTATATACAAATGGGATTTTTAATATCTTTCGGATAGATTCAGCCTCTTGTTCAGCCATTAATGAATATGTATTGTCGATAAATTGTAGCGCTTCATCTTTTTCAATACCATGTTTTTGCATAGCGTGATATATACCGATTAAAGGATAAATCTTAAATTCAGTATGTTCCTTAATGGACTTTGAATCAGATTCATTTTCTCTACATAAATCACCACATATTAATTTTGCATCCAAAATAATCTTCGAAGTTAAATTATGGCCGTAAGCAGTTGTTAAATATGTTTGCATTGTCTCAATAACTTCATATGTATTGTTCATATTAAATCTCCACATTTTCATCATAACACTATAAAAGAAAAAAGTGCCTGTAGGCACTAATTAAATTTTAACTATTTCTTAAAGTTTTGAACTAAGCAAGTTGCAGGTTGACCCATTAGAGTTTCTAAGTAAGTCGCGCCAATTGTAGTTAATTCATCAT
>JAHHTG010000053.1 GCA_020024765.1 Thomasclavelia sp.
CAATGATTAATCAAGAATATGATGTCGTAATTATTGGTGGCGGGATTGGTGGCTTAATGTGTGCTTATCGTCTTGCTGAAAAAGACCCTGAATTAAAAGTTTTATTATTAGAAAAAGGTCGCGATATCACTGCTCGTCACTGCCCAATTGTCGAAAAGAAAACAACGACATGCATCAAATGCAATCCATGTTCAATTATGGAAGGTTTAGCTGGTGCTGGTGCATTTTCGGATGGTAAATATATTATTTCAACCGAATATGGTGGATGGTTACCAGATTTAATGCCAAATGAAGAAGTTTTAGATTATATTAGTCAAGCTGATCAAATTCTAATTAATTTTGGGGCTTGCAAAGAAGTTTATGAACCAGATGATGAATTAAAACTTGAATGTTTAAGACATGATTTGCATATGCAACAAGCACGTGTTAAACACCTAGGTACTGATGCTAATTTTCAAACAATGTTGAATTTAATTACTGATATAAAAAATAAGGTCCAAGTCGAAACGATGGTTACTGTTGAGAATGTCGACAAGAATAGCCATGAAGTTTTTTATGCTAAAGGAAAAGAAAAAGGTTCCGTAAAAGCAAAATACATTGTCTTTGCAGTTGGCCGTGCCGGTTCGAATTTATTTAAAGAATGGTGTGAAACTAATAAAATTCCTTGCACGAATAACCAAGTTGATATTGGTGTTCGTGTGGAATTGCCTTGGACTGTATGGAAACATTTCTCAAAAAGAATTTATGAGCCCAAAATTAAATATTGTACAAAACAATATCATGATGTAGTTCGTATGTTCTGTTTTAATGAAAGAGGACATGTTGTAACTGAAAATACTCATGGCGTTCTAACGGTGAATGGGCACGCTTATAAAGATGAAGCAAAGAAATCACAAAATTCTAACTTTGCCTTATTGTCGACAACCAACTTCACAGAACCGTTTGACGAACCAATCGAATATGCAAGAAGTGTTGCAAGTCTTGCGAACCAAATTAGCGGTGGCAGCGTACTTGTTCAAAGACTTGGTGATTTAAAGGCTGGTAAACGTACTAATGCAAAACGTTTAGCACAATCGAGTGTTCAACCAACATTAAATGCTGTACCAGGTGATTTAAGTCTATGTATGCCGAAAAGACAACTCGACAATATTGTTGAAACCCTTGATGCTTTAAATGAAATTGCTCCAGGTACTAATAATTATGATACGTTATTATATGGAGTTGAATGTAAGTACTATAGTGCTCGTCCAAAGTGTACAAGATTCTGCATTGATGGCACGGAAGAAATCTATGCAGTTGGTGATGGCGCAGGATTTACTCGTTCATTATCACAAGCAGCTGCCAATGGTTTGATTGTTGCAGATGAAATTGTCAGCAAGATGCATAAAGAGGTTTTAAAATAATTTCAAATTCGCTATAATGGATACATAAAACGTTAATTGAGAAAGTAGTAGGTAAGTTCCTTATTGCAAGAGAGGATCACATATGGTGCAAGTGATCTCAATAATACTTAGTGAATTCATTCTTGAAGTAGAACTAATCATTCTCGGGTTTGCCCGTTATAGCTATAATTAAGCGCACGAAAGTGAAATAGGATGGTACCGCGGTGATAAGACGTTCCTTGTTACTGCGGTTTTTTTATTGGGAGGAAATATGGAAAACGTTAAACAATTAAGAGAAGAAGCTTTAGCGAAAATCGCTGAGTTAAAAACTCTTGAGGAGTTAGAAGCACTACGCTTAACTTACCTTAGTAAAAAAGGAGCTATTCAAGGTTTAATGGCTCAAATGAAAGATTTACCTAAGGAAGAAAAACCTAAATTTGGCCAAATTGTCAATGAATGTAAACAAGACATTACTGTAGCTCTTGAAGCAAAGAAAACAGAACTAGAAGAAGCTGCTTTAAATGAACAACTAATTAATGAAAAATTAGATATTACTTTGGATGCTTATACACCACATATTGGTACATTACATCCATTAACTTTAGTAACGCAAGCGATTGAAGACTGCTTTATCGGTTTAGGCTATAAGATTGCAGAAGGACCTGAAGTTGAACTTGATCATTATAACTTCGAAAAGGCTAATATCCCAGCTGATCATCCGGCTCGTGATATGCAAGATTCATTCTATATTGATCCACGCACTTTATTGAGAACACATACAACTGCAATTCAAATGCGTGAACTAGAAAAAGCTGAAGGCCATATGCCGATTAAACTAATTTGTCCAGGTAAGGTTTATCGCCGCGATGATGATGATGCAACACATTCTCACCAATTTATGCAAGCTGAAGGGCTAGTTGTTGGTGAAGGTGTAACTTTATCAGATTTAAAGGGTACATTACAATTTATGGTTGATTCATTATTTGGCGAAGGCAGTAAATTACGTTTTAGACCATCATACTTCCCATTCACTGAACCAAGTGTTGAAGTTGATATGTCTTGCCATGTTTGCGGTGGTAAAGGTTGCCCAATTTGCAAAGGTACTGGTTGGATTGAAATCTTAGGTTCTGGTATGGTACATCCAAATGTGCTTGAAATGGCTGGAATTGATAGTAAGAAATATTCCGGTTTTGCCTTTGGAGTTGGACTAGAACGTGTGGCAATGCTTAAATATGGTATTAAAGATATTCGTGATTTCTATACAAATGATACACGTTTCTTAGCTAATTTTAAGCGTTTTGATTAGGGGGTTATAAACATGAATTTAAGTGTAAAATGGTTAAGCCAATTAGTTGATTTAGAAGGCTTAAGTACAGATGATATTATCGCTAAAATGTTGAGTGCTGGACTCGAAGTTGAAAGTGTTGAACATTTAGGTCAAGGTACAAACTTAATCGTTGGTGAAGTTATTGAATGTTACGACCATCCTGATTCAGACCACTTACATATTACAAAAGTTAATATCGGTAAAGAAGTGTTAGATATTGTTTGTGGTGCACCAAATTGTCGTAAAGGTTTAAAGGTTATTGTTGCTCAAGTTGGTGCTAAATTAAAAGATGGTGAAATTAAACCAGGCAAGATTCGTGGCGTTGAATCAAATGGTATGTTATGTTCATTACTTGAATTGGGCATTGAAAAAGAAATGTTAAAAGAAGATTCAGCTTCGCATTTCGGCATTGAAGAATTAGGAGATGAATTCAGTGTTGGCGAGACTAATATTCTAGATAAATTAGGTTATGAAGATGATATCTTAGATGTATCAATTTATGCTAATCGTCCTGATTGCCTAGGTATGTTTGCGATGGCTAAAGAAATGTCAGCGATTTTAAATCGACCTTGTACATTGCCTAATTATGAAGGTGCATCAAAAGTGGGTGAACCGACAAATTTCAAAGTTAGTTCAAAAACTAATAATTGCCCACATTTTATGGCAAAAGTTATTAATCATGTCACTATTAAAGAATCTCCAAAATGGATTCAAAGTTTTTTATTGGCAAATGGCATTAAATCAATTAATAATTTAGTTGATATTTCGAATATCGTTATGTTAGAAACGGGCCAACCACTGCATTTCTACGATTTGAGATCTAATCCTGCCCAAGAAATTACGGTTGTTGATGATTATGAAGGCGATTACACAGCTCTTGATGGAAACATATATCCAATAGCGAAGGGCGATATCATGATTACTTCAAATGGTGAAAATGCTGGTATTGCAGGTATTATGGGTGGCGAAAATACGAAGATTTTAGAAGACACAACTGGTTTGATTATTGAATGCGCATTATTTGATAATGCACAAATTAGACATACAGCCAACCGTATTGGGCTTCAAACCGAAGCATCCTTACGTTTTTCTAAAGGCTTAGAACCTTTAGCTCAAATTAAAGCTATGGATAGAGCTGTTGATTTATTAATTAAATATGCTGATGCATCAGGAATTGAAGCAACTGTTGAGGCTGGTGAAGCTAATTATGTTCCGTATGAAGTTGTTGAAACAGTTGAACATTTAAATGGTGTTATTGGCAAGACATATACCGTTGAAGAGGTTGTCGATGTATTAAAACGTTTCGATTTTAATCCACGTGTTGAAGGCGATAAGATTATCTCAACTATTCCAAGTTATCGTTCAATGGATATTAAGATTCCTGAAGATATTGATGAAGAAGTTGTGCGAATTAGTGGATTTGATGATCTAGAGGCCACATTGCCTAAGATGCCTGCAACTATCGGTCGTCTATCTAAACGCCAACAAATACGCCGTTATATTCGCGAATTATTAAAAAATGCTGGTCTCAATGAAACAGTTACATATACATTGGTAAATGAAGATTATCACAATGATGAAATGCTTCCAATTGGAGAAAATATTCAATTATGTTCACCATTAAGTGATGCTCGCAAATATATTCGTGCTAGTTTAATGAATTCGATGTTAGAATCATTAGAATATAACTTAAAGCACAATAATGAAAACATTAATTTATTTGAATTATCAATGTTATATGCAAAAGACCAAGAACCTCAAGAGCACCTAGGTATCTTACTAAATGGTAATTTAAGTGAATCAAAAGTTTTACATACAAAAGTTGTAAATGATTTCTATGTTTTAAAAGGTCTAGTATTGGAATTATTAAGCCAATTAGGTTTTGAAATTGGCAGAGTTAGTGTTGAAATGAATGACTTAGATACTAAACATTTCCATCCATACCAATCTTGTGTTTTAAAGATGAATAAGGAAGTAATTGCAATTCTGGGTAAAGTACATCCTGCTATCATCAAGGCTAATAAGTTGGGTGATACATTCTATTGTGAATTAAGTTTAGAACCACTAATTGTTGCTAATGGCGCTAAGATTAAGACAAGTGTTATCAACAAATACCCTTCAATTAGTCGCGATATTTCACTTGTAGTAAAAGATGAAGTTAACGCTGCTGATATGTTAAAGATTGCTAAAAAGGCCGCTGGACCACTTGTTAAGCAAGTTCATGTCTTTGATGTTTATAAGGGCGAACATATTGAAAAGGGCTATAAATCAGTTTCAATTAGTATTGAATATGAAGCTAAAGACAAGACATTGAAAGTTGAAGATATTCTTCCAATTCACGAAAAAGTACTTGCAACACTAAATAAAGAATACGAAGCTAACTTAAGGGTTTAGTTTAATTAAAGTTTAAGATGATTCGGTTAAAAGTATCACCTTTTTATTAAAAAATAACTAAAATTCACTGATTTATTTGCATATAAAAAATGGAATATTATAGGGTTTAAGGTGAATAAAGTTGTTAGAGTAAAATAACAAATTAATGGTCAATTTCTTTATAAAACATGGTAAAAGTAATTCATAAACTGAATGTAAGCGCTTTATATAATGAAATTATTTTTTAAAGTAATAATATTAGAAAGGACATAAACCAAATAAGGAGGGTATTGGATTATTATGAAAAATAATAAATTTCTATTAGTAATGATTATGTCATTATTTATGTTCGTTACTGTCATTTGTCCAATCTCTGCATGTACAGAAGTATATGTTGGACCAGAAGTATCTGAAGATGGTCATACATACTTCGGACGTACAGAAGACGTTAACGCACACACTAAGCGTTTCGTTATTTACGATCACGCTACACATGAAGAAGGAGAATTCTACGAAGACGCTTATGGTTTCAAGATGCAAATGCCTGAAGAAACTTTAAGATTCTCTGTTCTTGAAGACTCAAATCTTTACGGTGATGGTGAAAGACCATTCGGTGAAGCTGGCTTTAACGAAGCTGGTGTAGCATTATCTGCTACAGTTACTACATTCTACAACGAAGCTGCTGAAGCTGCTGATCCAACAGTTGAAGGTGGTATCGGCGAAGTTTGTATCTCTCACGTTATCTTAGGTCACGCTACATCTGCTCGTGAAGGTATTGAATACTTAGCTTCAATCATCGCTGAAAAAGGTGCTGCTGAAAACTTCAACATCATGATTGCCGATAATAACGAAACATGGTTATTTGAAGCTGTTGCAGGTCACCAATGGGCTGCAATGAAGATGCCTGCTGACAAGGTAGCGGTTATTCCTAACCATATTATTATGGGTACTGTTGATGTCAACGATACTGAAAATTACATGGTTTCTCCAGAACTAGTATCTCTAGCTGAAGAAAATGGTTTCTTAGTTGAAGAAGATGGTTTAATCCATGTATCTAAGAGTTACTCAGATCCATTTGATTCTTATGACTCATATCGTGCATGGGCTAGTCGTAAATTCTTAAACCCATCATTAGATGTAACTGAAACTGATGAATACTACGATGTATTATTCGATCCAGCTGAAAAAGTTTCTATGATGGATATCAAGAACTTATTATCTATCCGTTACGAAGATCAAGAATATTCTTGGAACAATGGTGTTACTCCTGAAAACTACAACATCCGTCCAATCGGTGTATTAAGACAAGCAGAAGTTCACTTATTTGATATTAACAGCGAAATCAACACTCAATGGCAATGTATGGGTCCTATTGAATTCTCTGTATTAGTTCCTTTCTATACAAGATTGATGACTGATACTCCAGAATCAATGCAAATGTACGACCTTGAACCAGTTGATGGTCAATACGACTGGACATTCAGAACTCTAGGTACTCTATGTGCATTAGATCGTGAAATGTATGGTGCTAACGTTCGTGCTTACTGGGATGCTTACCAAGAAGCTTTAATCGAAGCAAACACAGAAGTAGTTGCTAAGTTAAACGAACTTTACGCTGAAGATCCAGAAGCTGCAGAAGTTAAGGCTACTGAACTTGCATTCGCAATCAGCCAAGAAGCTTATGATCGTGCTGAACAAATTACTAACGAATTAATCTGGTACTTAACAGCTGAAGAAAGTGCTCAAGCTAAGGCTGCTGGTAAGGGTGAAGAAGTTGAACCATTCATGCCAAGCTTATTAGAAGAAGGTATCTTCACAGATTACAACTTCGATATGACTCTTGAAACTGAAACAGCTCCTGAAACTGTTGAACCAGTTGAAACACCAGAAGCTTCTCAACCATCAGTTCTTCCATACGCTTTAGTTGGCGCAGTAGTTGGTGCTGGTGTTGTATACTTCGTTATGAAGTCAAAGAAAACTAAATAATTAATTTTCCCATAATGAAAGGCGAGCTTCGGCTCGTCTTTTTGGTTTTGGAGTATTAAACCACATCAATCTGGATATGGTTTTTTATGATAACAAGTGATTTAAAATGATGATTTTAAAGCGAATTAGAAATTAAAAAAATCGATGTATAAAAGGACCGGGATAGATAAAAGATTCTTAAAACGCATTAAAATCATCATTTTAAACAGATTTAATTTAGCTGTTAACTTACTGTTGAAAATGAATTAATAATAAATTATAAAAAGAAAACCCAAGTGGATGTGATATGTACCCAGAATCCTGGACACATTGATTTATGAACTAAGCTATACAAAT
>JAHHTG010000054.1 GCA_020024765.1 Thomasclavelia sp.
ATCTAAATCAAAAACCATCGAAAAATACTTAGGTGAGGATTATAAAGTTTTATCATCCAAAGGCCATATTCGTGACTTAGCTATTAAAGGTAAGGGCGGACTTGGAGTAGATATTGAAAATAATTTTGAACCAACTTATGTTGTTTCTAAGGATAAAAAAGATGTCGTTAAGACCTTAAAAGCCGAAGCTAAAAAGGCTGATCAAGTTTTACTTGCAACCGACCCGGATCGTGAAGGGGAGGCGATTTCTTGGCATTTAGCTCAAGAACTTGGATTAGACTTAGAAGAAAATAATCGTATTGTCTTTAACGAAATTACGAAGAATGCTGTTTTAAATGCGATTGATAAACCGCGCCAAATCGATTTAGGCTTAGTTAAGTCTCAAGAAACACGTCGTATCTTAGACCGAATTATTGGTTTTAAGTTATCAAAGTTATTACAAGTTAAGATTAAATCTAAATCAGCTGGACGTGTTCAATCAATTGCTCTACGCATGATTTGCGATAAAGAAAAAGAAATTTTAGCATTTAAACCACAAGAGTATTGGACAGTCAAGGCAAATTTACTCGCTGGTAAAAAGACTTTAGAAGCTTCTCTTGTCAAGGTAGATGGCAAGAAGGCTGATATTAAAAATGAAGAAGAGGCAACGGCTATTGTTGAAAGAGCAGTAGCGCCGTTTATTGTTGATAAAGTTACGAAGTCAACTAAGAAACGCGCAGCGCGTTTACCTTTTATTACTTCAACATTGCAACAAGAAGCATCTTCAAAACTTGGCTTCGGTGCTAAGAAGACTATGATGCTTGCACAAATGCTTTATGAAGGTATTAATATCGGTAGCGAAACAGCTGGTTTGATTACGTATATGCGTACCGACTCAACTCGTTTATCAAAAGAATTTGTCGCAAAAGCTTATGATTTAATTGAAAGTGAATATGGTCAAGAGTACAAAGGCTTCTATCGCGTTAAAAACGATGAAAATTCTCAAGATGCCCATGAAGCCATCCGTCCTACAAACCTTGATAATACACCGGAAAAGGTTAAGGAATATTTAACTAATGATCAATATAAATTATATAAGTTCATTTATTATCGTGCTTTAGCTTCATTGATGGCAGATGCCAAGACTGCTACAACAACTTATTCAATCGTGACTAATGATTTATTATTCCAAATCAGTGGTTCAGTTTTAACTTTTGATGGTTATTTAAAAGTTTATAAAGATTATGATTCAAGTAAAGATGTTATTATTCCAGAATTAAAAGAAGGCCAAGAATTAAACCTTAAAGAGATTCTTAAGGAACAACATTTTACTGAAGCTCCAAGTCGTTATACTGAAGCGAAGTTAATTAAAGCTCTTGAAGAAGAGGGTGTTGGTCGTCCATCAACTTATGCAACTATCATTGATACAATTATTAATCGTGGTTATGTTGAACTTAAAAAGGCAAGCGATTCAAGTAAGACTAAGTTTTTCTTTCCAACAGAACAAGGCACTTTAACTGATGAAAAGTTACGTGAATATTTCTTGTCAGTCATTAACGTTAAATATACCGCTGAAATGGAAAAACAACTTGATGAAATTGCAGCCAACAAATTAGATAGTGTTTCTTCTTTAAAGAGTTTCTATGAAGCATTTGAACCATTAATTGAAAATGCTTATGAAAAGATGGAAAAGAAAGAAGCTGAAAAGACTGGCGAAAAATGTTCGTTATGTGGTCATGACTTGGTTTATCGTCAAAGTCGTTATGGCAAATTTATTTCATGTTCAAATTATCCTGAATGTAAATATACGCAAAGCATTAAAAAGGAAAATTATGAAGAACCAGAACACACTGGCCAAATTTGTCCTGAATGTGGTGCGGAATTATTAAAACGTAAATCTAGATATGGTAACTATTTCTTAGGGTGCTCAAACTATCCAAAGTGTAAACATATTGAGAATATCGAAGGTGAAGAACCTAAATTTAAAAAATGGAGAAAGAAAAAGTAAGATGCAAACAGTACGTGTTATCGGAGCCGGCTTAGCAGGAAGCGAAGCTGCGTATCAATTAGCGAACCTAGGCTTTCAAGTTGAGTTATATGAAATGAAAGCCATCAAACATCATCCTGCATTTAAAACGGATAAATTTGGTGAACTAATTTGTTCAAATTCTTTACGTAGCGACAATATTGAAAATGCTGTTGGTTTATTAAAAGAAGAAATGCGCACTTTGAATTCTTTAATTATGGAAGCCGCTGATGCAACGCGCGTTGATGCTGGATCTTCGCTAGCCGTTGATCGTGAAAGTTTTTCAGCCTATATTACAGATAAAGTTAAAAATCATCCAAACATTCATTTGCATGTTGAAGAAGTGGTTGATATTGATACTTCCATTCCTACAATCATTGCCTCAGGTCCATTAACTGAAGGGGCTTTATCTCAAAGGATTGCTGAATTAACTCATCAAGATTACTTATATTTCTTTGATGCAGTTTCTCCAATCATCGAAAAAGATTCAATCGATTTTAGTAGTGCATACTATAAATCAAGATGGGATGATGAAGGTGAAGGTGACTACATTAACTGCCCAATGACTCGCGATGAATTCTTTAATTTTTATAATGAGTTAATCCACGCGGAATGTATTACACCGCATGAGGGAGTTGATGAAATTTTCTTCGAAGGCTGTATGCCTTTTGAAGAAATGGCACGTCGTGGCTTCAATACTTTATTGTTCGGGCCAATGAAACCAGTTGGTTTACAACATGAAGGCAAAAAACCATTCGCTGTCGTGCAATTAAGACAAGATAATGCAGTTAAAACTTTATATAATATCGTTGGTTTCCAAACTCATTTAACTTATGGCGAACAAAAACGAATTTTGAGTATGGTTCCAGCTTTAAAGAATTGCCATATTGTGCGTTATGGCGTTATGCATCGTAATACTTATATCAATTCACCACGAGTTTTAAACAATCACTATCAAATGCGTGAATATCCAAATATCTTCTTTGCTGGTCAAATTAGTGGTGTTGAAGGATATGTGGAAAGTGCTGGTAGTGGCTTATATGCAGCGCTATCACTTGCGATGTATCTCAATGGTGGTATTGACTATGATCTAAATAGTGATTGTATGATGGGTGCAATGGCGAATTATATCAGTGATGAACATATCGAAAAACTTGTTCCAATGAATGCTAATTTTGGTATATTTAAAACTGATGTACAAGTCAATAAGAAAGAAAAACGCCAAATGTATGTTAAAATAGCCTTAGACAATATTCAAAAGTTTAAGGAACATATTTATGGATAAACTATTAGATGACTATTTGCTTTATTTAAGTAATCGTCGTTCTGGATCAAAATATACAAGCGAGAGTTATTGTCGAGATATCTCTCGCTTTCTTGATTTTTTAGAAGAACGTAAAATTGATGACTTAAATCAAGTTGACAAAGAAATTGTATATGAATACGTATCTGTGCTAAAAAAAGGTGAGCTAACCGCAA
Organism: Thomasclavelia sp.; assembly: GCA_020024765.1. Taxonomy (GTDB): domain Bacteria; phylum Bacillota_I; class Bacilli_A; order Erysipelotrichales; family Erysipelotrichaceae; genus JAHHTG01. The sequence continues at coordinate 3,485 of JAHHTG010000054.1, forward strand.
AAAAGATCAGTGAAACAAGTTTTGCACGTGCAATGTCAGCACTTCGTTCTTTCTTTAATTATTTAAATGTTGTTGATGTTGTGAAGACGAATCCTTTTAAACTTGTGCATCAGACTAAGAAATCTCAAAAGCTTCCGGATGTTTTGACATTTGATCAAATTGAACGTCTTTTTGATAGTTTTAATTTAGAGAATCCTGTAGAACTTCGAGATCGAACTATTTTAGAAACTATTTATGCCTGTGGACTACGTATCTCTGAGGCAACAAATATTTATGTTGATGATTTAGATTTGAATGAAATGGTGCTTAAGGTTTTGGGTAAAGGTAGCAAAGAACGATATATTCCATTTTATCCAAGACTGCGAACTTTGATTAAAAGATATTTAAAAGAATATCGTAGTCAATTTACAACTGATAATGGTCCCTTATTTTTAAACCAAAGAGGTCATGCCATTAGTATTAGATATGTACAAAAGATGTTGGCTCAGCAAGGTGTAAAAGCTAATTTACCACTAAACATTCATCCTCATTTATTGCGTCATAGTTTTGCAACACATCTTTTGGATAATGGTGCAGACTTGAGAGTTGTACAAACTTTGTTGGGTCATGAGAATCTTTCGACGACCCAAATTTATACCCATTTAACGACGGAGCGCTTGAAAAAAGTTGTAAATGAGGCTCATCCTCATAAAAAGATTCAATAAGTAAGCGTTTTCTTAGTTTTTTTGATATTATAATAAAAGAAGTTTATTTTTTGAAACAATAGAAGGAGATTGTATGAGCGATAAGATTTATATTATTGGACATAAGAATCCAGATACCGATGCGATTTCAGCTGCTTTAGCTTATGCTGATGTTAAACGTCAACTAGGCATTGACGCTGAGGCTTGTCGTCTTGGTACTCTAAACGAAGAAACTAAATTCGCTACAAGAAAATTTAATATCGATGCACCAATGTTGATTACTGATGCACGTTCACAACTATGTGATATAACTTTCGACGAACCAGAAATAATCGCATTAACATCTTCATGTAATGCAGCATACAAAAGAATTATTAAAACAAACAACCAAACATTATTCGTTACGGATGATGATCGTAAATTGTTAGGTATCGTCAGTATTCGCGACTTATCTTCATTGCGCATGAATAGTGTTGCTGAACGTACTGAATTAATGAAGAATACTAATTTAACATTACTTGCTGAAGATTTAGATGGTGCAATTATTGTTGACAAAAAAGATTTTAGTTGTAATGGTGTTGTCAATGTTATTGCGTTTGGATCGCATGAAAATATTCATAAAGATGTTGAAGACTCAATTTGTATTGTCTTAGATGATGAAAATATGCAAGAAGACTTAATTAAAAGTGGGGCAAGTTGCTTGATTTTAGGTCTAGATACTAAACCTTCGGATAAGATTGTCAATCTTGCGAAGGAAAAAGGTGTTGCGATAGTTAGTTCATCTTTAAATCCTACAGAAATTATTCTATTAATTTATGAAGCAATCCCCGTTTCAACAATTATGACAGAACATGCTGTTTCTTATCTAAATACTGATTATGTTGAAGATGTAGCTGCAAAGATTGCAACAACACGTTTTAGAAGTTACCCAGTTTTAGATGAAGAGGGTAAATTGTTGGGTTGTATCTCACGTTATCACTTATTCAAGTATAAACGAAAGAGTTTCATTTTAGTCGATCACAGCGCTCGTGTTCAAAGTATTGATAACTTAGATAAGGCTGAAATTGTTGAAATTATTGACCATCACAATATTGGTGATGTTCAGACAACGCGTCCGATTTATTATCGTAACCAAAAATGTGGCTGTACATGTACTATCATTTACCAAATTTACTGTGAGAACGGTATTTTACCACCACCTAGTATTGCTGGTATGATGTTAAGTGCCATTATTAGTGATACAATGCATTTTAAGTCAAAGACAACAACACCAGTTGATATCGAAGTAGCTCATAAACTCGCAGAGATTGCAGGCGTTGATTGTGATAAATATGCTGAAGAATTCTTAGCGGCTTCGGTGAATTTACGCGATGGTAACGCCGAAGATATCATTAATCAAGATTTAAAACGCTATAAGTTTGGAAAATCATTAATTGCAGTCGGCCAAACAAACTATAACAATATCGAAGATATTCATACACGTTTGGAAGAATTTGAAGTGATTATGAAACGCGAACAAAAATCCAATAAGTTTGACTTAATGGTTATGATGTTCACTCATGTTTTGGGTGATGGCACTATGTTTGTATTCTACGGACCATTATCTCCAATGATGTTTGAAATCATTCAAACAAAGTTCGATGATAATTCTGGCTATGACCACCACATCATGTCTCGTAAACAACAATTAATTCCTGCAATTTCTGAATTAATTCTCGAACGTCAATAAAAATTATTTAACCCGGTTCAAAAATCGGGTTTTTATTATGGAAAAGTCGCTAATCCCTATATTTTATGGGGATTTCATCTTGTATCAATATTTGATATATGCTAAAATTTATAAGCATTTATATGCACTAACGCACACTATGGATTCACCAATCCGTGCCTCAATTGAGGTCTTGGTGTTGGAAATAGTGGAGGAAGAAACGGAAAGAGAGGATATATTTAAATGACACAACTTGTTTCAATGCGTAAACTATTAGAATCTGGCGTACATTTCGGTCACCAAACTAGAAGATGGGATCCTAAATGTAAACCATTTATCTACACTGCCAAGAATGGTATTTACATTATTAACTTAGAAAAGACTCTAGAACAACTAGATGTTGCTTACGCTAAGATGAAAGAAATCGCTGAAAATGGCGGTAAAGTATTATTTGTAGGTACTAAGAAACAATCTCAACAAATTATTTTAGACGAAGCTTTACGTTCAGGAAGTTTCTACATCAACCAAAGATGGTTAGGTGGTTTATTAACTAACTTCAGAACAATCCAAAAACGTATCAAACGTTTACTTGAAATCGAAGAAATGGAAGCTTCTGGAACAATCAATGTATACCCTAAGAAAGAAATCGCTTTAATCCGTAAGGAAGCAGCTAAACTTGAAAACTTCTTAGGCGGTATCAAAGAAATGCGCAAATTACCAGATGCAATCGTTGTAGTTGATCCAAAAGAAGAACACAACGCTGTAGCTGAAGCTCGTAAATTAAATATCCCTGTATTTGGTTTATGTGATACTAACTGCGATCCAGCATTAGTAGACTACGCTATTCCTGCAAATGATGACGCTATTAAGTCAATTCGCTTAATGATGTCTTTATTAGCAGATGCTATCGTTGAAACTAAGGGTGGTATCCTTCAAGATGCTTACCAAGAAGATGAAAATGTAGAAGACATTACTATGGCTGACGTAATCATCAACGTTGAAAAGCATGCTGAAGAACAAGAAAAACGTAGAAGACAAAAGATGGAAGAAAGACGTGCTAAGAACAACCAACGTCGTTTCAACTCAGAAAAACGTTTTATCAACCGTAAGGAAAACTCAGCTCCAAAATCAGAAGCTAAAGTTGAAGAAACTGCAAAGAAAGAAGGAGAATAATTATGGCAATCACAGCTGCACAAGTTAAGGAATTAAGAGATAGAACTGGCGCAGGCATGATGGACTGCAAAAAAGCTCTAACTGAATGTGACGGTGACGTTACAAAAGCAATCGACTGGCTAAGAGAAAAAGGTATCGCGAAGGCTGCTAAAAAAGAATCAAGAATCGCAGCTGAAGGTTTATCAAAGGTTGTTGTTGAAGGCAACCGTGCTTGCTTAGTTGAAATCAACTCAGAAACAGACTTCGTTGCTAAAAACGAAAGTTTCTTAAAGTTATTAGACGTAACTACAAATGCTATCCTTCAC
>JAHHTG010000055.1 GCA_020024765.1 Thomasclavelia sp.
GAATTAAAAGGCCAATGTCGCGAATTTGAAAGCAAACAAAAAGTCATTGATCTTGCAAATACAACTTCATATAGTTCCGTTGATTTATTAAAACGCGTTTCACGTTTGGAACAAGAAGTTTACAAAAACAACAAATAACCATACTTTAGACAATCGCTGGCATTAGCTAGAGGAAAGTCCATGCTCGCACAATCTGCGATGATTGTAGTGTTTATGCTAACTCAATAAATAAGGTTAGGCAGCGTAAGCTGACGGCTGAGCAATACCTAAGGGTAACTATGGTAAAGCTCTATAAAAGTGTCAAAGAGACGAGCTCTTAAGAAATTAAGAGAGTGGAACGGGATAAACCCCATAAGCGAGAAACCCAAATTTGGTAGGGGAACTTTTTAAGGCGAATTGAAGCTAAGAGAAGACATTAACGTGTAGATAAATGGTTGTCACCTTTATGGTACAGAACATGGCTTATTAAGTATGATTTTTAAAAGAGACCAAAGGTCTCTTTTATGTTATAATTTGCAAAGAGGATTAAAAAATATGAATTTACCTAATAAATTAACAGTCTTTAGAATTATCTTAGTGCCAGTATTAGTACTGGTCTGGTTGTTCCCATATGAACAATTTAATATTATGTTCTATCAATTCCATGTTGGAAATATCAGTCTATCATTATTGAATATTATCGTGCTTGCGATTTTTGCAATTGCAAGTTTCACTGATTTCTTAGACGGTAATATTGCTCGAAAGCATAACCTTATTACGACATTCGGTAAGTTTGCTGATCCAATCGCGGATAAATTGCTCGTTAATACAATGTTTATTATTTTTGCATATGAACGTATGATTCCGGTTGTGCCAGTTGTTATTATGTTGGCACGTGATACTATCGTTGATGGTTGTCGCATGATTGCATCTAAGAATGGCATTGTTGTTTCAGCTGGTATGCTTGGCAAACTCAAGACCGTTTTACAAATGTTCACAATTATTTTCTTATTAGTTAATAACCTACCATTCGAATTAATTGGTTTACCATTCGCTTCATTCCTATTATGGTTTGCGACACTAATCTCAGTTATGAGTGGTTATTCATACTTCATTCAATTAAAAGAATATATTTTTGAATCAAAATAATAGGAAAAGAGAAACTCTATCTTAATAAATGAGTAGGGGGAGAGAAATATGGCAAAAGAATTAGATCGCGATGAATTATTAAATGAAGCGCTCAAGCAAATTGAAAAACAATATGGTAAAGGCTCAGTCATGAAACTTGGTGACCGCAGTAATGTTGATGTAGACGTTATTTCCAGTGGTTCGCTTGCAATCGATTATTGTTTAGGTGTTGGTGGTTTTCCGAAAGGTCGAATCATTGAAATCTATGGTCCTGAATCTTCTGGTAAGACAACTTTAGCTTTACAAGCAATCGCTGAATGCCAAAAGACTGGTGGCAAAGCCGCATTTATCGATGCAGAACATGCTATTGATCCAAAATACGCACGTAATTTAGGTGTAGATATTGATGAATTAGTACTTTCACAACCAGATTCTGGCGAGCAAGCTTTAGAAATTACAGAAGTTTTGGTTAAGTCAGGTGCAATTGACTTAATCGTTATTGACTCTGTTGCTGCACTTGTACCACAAGCTGAACTAGATGGAGAAATGGGGGACCAAAATGTTGGCCTTCATGCTCGCTTGATGTCAAAAGCAATGCGCAAATTAGCTGGTGCAATGTCAACACATAATTGCTGTGCAATTTTCATTAACCAATTGCGTGAAAAAGTGGGAATTATGTTTGGAAACCCTGAAACTACAACCGGTGGCCGTGCTTTAAAGTTCTATTCAACAATTCGTATTGAAGTTAGAAAGTCTGAAGCGATTAAACGTGGTACCGATATTATTGGTAACAAGGTTAATGTTAAAGTTGCCAAAAATAAGGTTGCTGCTCCATTTAAGACAACTTCTGTTGAAATTTACTATGGTGAAGGCATCTCAAGAATTTCTGAAATTATCGCTTTGGGCACTGATTTTGAAATTATCGATAAGAGTGGTGCATGGTTCTCTTATAATGGCGAAAAGATTGGTCAAGGCAAAGAAGCTGTTCGTGCTTACCTTAAGGCGAATCCTGAGATTCAAACTGAGATCGAAAATAAAATTAAAGAAAAACTTTTCCAAAAAGATATTGTGGAATAGTTGCTTAGGAGTCCTTAGGGACTCCTAATTTTATATTATGATGTGAATTAATTAACCTTTGAAAAGATGTTTTGTCATTGTGAAACTTATCCATTTAATGTACAATTATAAGGAAGTAAAACTTCGTATTGATTAATGGGAGGTCAATAAATATGGGAAATTTATTATCTCCTTCCATGTTAATAGGTATCCTAGCTGGGACAATTGTTGGTGTTATCATCATGGTTGCCATCAGCCGTGCAGGACTAAATCGAGATAAAATTAAAGCTAGAGCAATTTTAGATGAAGCAGATGCAAAAGCCAAGAATACGGTTAAGCAAGCTGTTCTAGATGGTAAAACTCAAGTCTATGATTTAAAATTACAAGCAGAAAAAGAAATTAAAGATCGTCAAAATGAATTAAAAGATTTAGAAAACAAACTTTTAAGACGCGAAGATTCATTGAATTATCGCGATGACACACTTAATCAAAAAGAAAAGAAACTCGATGATAAGTTAAAGAAAGCTGAAGATAAGGCTTTACACCTAGACAAAATGGAAGAGGAACTGCAATCACGCATTGATGGCCAGATTGCACTTTTAGAACGTGTTTCAAATATGACTGAAGCCGAAGCTAAAGCAGAACTCATGGATGTCGTTGAAAAGAAAATTCAAAATGAAGTAGCTGTTTATATTCGTGATGCTGAAGAAGAAGCAAAAACTAAAGCTCAACAAACAGCTCGCGAAATCATTGCTACTGCCATTCAAAGATATTCACAAGAAGAAGTCATTGAACGATGTGTATCCGTCGTTTCTTTACCTTCAGAAGAAATGAAAGGCCGTATTATTGGTCGCGAAGGCCGTAATATTCGTGCTATTGAACAAGCAACCGGAGTTGATATCATCATTGATGATACACCTGAAACAATTACGGTTTCTTGTTTTAATCCAATTCGTCGTGAAATTGCACGTCTATCATTAGAAACGTTAATTAAAGATGGTCGTATTCAACCAGGACGTATTGAAGAAGTTGTTAATAAAGTGACAAAAGAACTTGATGAAGTTATGTATAAAGCTGGTGAAGAAGCTTGTTTCAAACTTCAAATCGGTAAGATTGATAAAGAACTTGTTAAGTTAATTGGTCGTATGCGTTATCGTTACTCATATGGTCAAAATGGTCTTGAACATTCAATTGAAGTTGCATCGCTTGCTGGTATGATGGCAGCTGAACTTGGTTTAAATCAATCATTAGCTAAGCGTGCTGGTTTATTACACGATATCGGTAAAGCTGTCGACTTCGAAATGGAAGGAACACACGTTGAACTTGGTGCTAAACTTGCCAAGAAATATGGTGAAAATGAAGTTGTCATTAATGCCATTGAATCACACCATGGTGATAAACCGATTAAGGGCTTAATTTCACACTTAGTTATCGCTGCCGATACTTTGAGTGCCGCTCGTCCTGGAGCTCGTCACGAAGGTATTGAAAACTATATTAATCGTCTTGAAGCGCTTGAAAAAATCGCGATGGATTTTGATGGAGTTGAAAAATCATTCGCTATTCAAGCTGGACGTGAAATTCGCATTATGGTCGTTCCAGAAAAGGTTGATGACGCTCGCTGTCATTTAATCGCACATGATATTCGTGAACGTATCGAAAATGAATTAACTTATCCTGGTCAAATCAAGGTTACAGTTATTCGAGAAATGCGTGCTAACGAAATAGCTAAATAATGAAAATCTTATTTTTAGGCGATATTGTGGGCAGACCTGGCCGCGATATCGTCTTTCAATATTTAAAACAACTCCAAAGAGAAAATGATATCGATTTTACAATTGTAAATGCCGAAAACAGTGCACACGGTAAAGGAATTTCAATTAAAATTTACTATGCATTAATTGCTAGTGGTGTTGATTGCATTACAATGGGCAATCATACATATGCTAAAAATGAAATCAAAAATCATCTTGAAGAATGTGTTGATATGGTTGTTCCTTATAATCATTTATTAGATTTACATCAAGGTTATAAGATTTACGATGTTGAAGGAGTAAAACTTTGTGTTGTGAATCTTTTGGGATCAGCTTTGATGTATGAAAATCGTATGAGTCCGTTTGTAGCGATGGATGAAATCCTTGAAGAAACCAAGGGACAAGCTGATTTGTATTTTGTCGATTTCCATGCTGAAGCAACAAGTGAAAAAATTTTATTTGCTCAATATTATAAAGACAAAGTTCAAGTTGTTGTCGGTACACATACCCATGTTCAAACAGCCGATGAAAGACTTATGGGCAAGACTGCATATATTAGCGATGTCGGCATGTGTGGAGTCTATGATAGTGTCATTGGCCGTGATATCAATGAGATGATCGAGAATCTTGTTCATGGTCAAAAAACTCGCTATGAAGTGGCAGAAGGACCTGCAGTTTTAAGTGGTGTCGTTGTAGATATCGACACTAAAGTTAAAGCTGCAACAAGTATTAAACGTATCCAAATTCGTCCGTATTAAGCACTAAATTTTAGTGCTTTTTATTTCTTATAACTAACTTATTGCTTATTGAGTTAAGAGTGATGTTTTGCTATAATCTTATTACATAGGAGGAGAATCTTAATGCCAATCGTAGTTGATAAAGATGTATGTCTTGGATGTGGAGCATGTACAAGCATTTGTCCAACTGGCGCTATTGAATTAGATGGCGACGGTAAAGCAGATTGCGATCAAGATGTATGTATTGAATGCCAAGCTTGCGTTGGAACTTGTCCAGTGTCTGCAATTACATCAGAATAAACCAAGCTTGACTTGGTTTTTTTCATGGCATTATGTGAACATAAAATAAACATGAAAACTAGTGAAATATTTGAATTGCCTTCGATTAAAGAGGCACGAAGACGTTCTAAGAATGACATCGCGATTAAACGCGAACTTTTTGTCATTCCAAATGAATGTAAAGACATGGGCGTTGGCCGTAACTACTTCTTAAGAACTTATGGTTGCCAAGCAAATCAAAGAGACTCTGAGACAATTGCTGGAATTATGGAAGACCTTGGGTATACAATGGTAGAAAGTGAAGAAGAAGCAGATGTCATTATTTTAAATACTTGTGCTATTCGTAAGAATGCTGAAGATAAAGTCTTGGGTGAAATTGGTAACCTCAAGAAACTTAAACGTGCTAATCCAGATTTAATTATCGCAATGTCAGGTTGTATGGCACAAGAACCAGGCATTGTCCAAGAAATTTTAAAGACATATCGTCAAGTAGATTTAATTTTTGGTACTCATAACATTTACAATTTACCAAAACTTTTATATCAAGCTACACTTTCAAAGGAAAAGACAATTGAAGTTTTTTCGAAAGAAGGGGATATTGTTGAAGCTTTACCTGCAACACGTTTCCAACAACATAAAGCTTGGGTTAATATCATCTATGGTTGTGATAAATTCTGTTCTTACTGTATCGTTCCATATACTAGAGGTCGTGAACGTTCTAGATTAATGGAAGATGTTCTAGAGGAAGTTCAACAATTAAAAGATGAAGGCTTTAAGGAAATCACCTTACTTGGTCAAAATGTTAATGCCTATGGCCACGATTTAGGCTATGAACACGGATTTGCAAAATTATTAGCAGAAGTTGCGAAAATTGGTATTGATCGTGTGCGTTTTATGACATCACATCCTTGGAACTTTGATGATGAAACTATTGAAGTTTGTGGTAAATATCCAAATATTATGCCTTATGTACATTTACCTCTACAATCTGGTAACGATTTAATCTTAAAGAAGATGAACCGTCGTTATAATGCGGAACAATATCGCGAATTATTCGATAAGTTAAAGAATACAATTCCAAATTGTTGTTTCACTACTGATATCATCGTTGGTTTCCCTAATGAATCTGAAGAAGCTTTCGAAGACACATTAAAGATGGTGGATTATTGCAAATATGATAATGCCTTTACATTTATCTATTCACCACGTGAAGGAACACCAGCAGCAGCAATGGAAGATGATATTAGTTTAGAAGTTAAGGAAAGACGTCTAGCTATTCTTAATGAAAAGGTTGGTTATTATGCAAACCTTAATAACAAAAAATACTTAGGACAAGTTGTTGAAGTCTTGGTTGACGGCTTCTCGAAACGTAATAACACAGTTTATTCTGGTTATACACCACAATTTAAGTTAGTTAACTTTACAGCTGATCACGTTAATGTTGGTGATCTTGTCAAAGTTAGAATTACTGACACTAAATCATTCTCGCTAGATGGAGAAATGGTTGAAGAATAATTAATAATTAATAACTCTAGAAGGGAGAGATTTAATGGAAAAAGTACAAATAATGGCCCTTGGTGGTCTTGATGAAGATGGAAAAAATATGTACTTAATCGAAATTGATGATGATATTTTTATTGTCGATTGTGGTCTTAAATACCCATCAGAATCCGCACAATTAGGAATTGAATATATCATCCCTGATTTCTCTTACTTGCTCGCACATAAAGAACGTGTTAAAGCAGTCTTTATTACGCATGGTCACGATGACGTAATGGCAGCATTACCTCATTTAATTAAAGAACTTGAAGTTCCGATTTATGTGACACCACTTACAGCAAAACTTCTTGAAATTGAATTTAAGAAGAACAAAGTTAAGCATCATAAATTCCATATTGTCCAAAGACATGATTCATTCAAGGTTGCTGGTCACAAGATTCACACTTTCCCAGTTGTCCAATCGATTCCTGATGGTTTTGGTTTATCTTTTGAAACGGAACATGGACAAATCATTTACACATCGGAATTTATTGTGGACTATGACTTTATTAGTCCTGCTTTCTCAATGGATGTGAATGTCTTTTCAGAAATGGGCAAGAAGAATGTCTTATGTCTGCTTACTGAATCTGGTGGCGCTGGCCGTAATGGTTATACATCACCTCGTCACCGTATTAGCGATATCATGGAGCCACATTTTGAGACCCATGAAAATCGTTTGTTTGTAACTCTTTATAAACAAAATTTATTCCGCATTATTGAATTCTTAGAATTAGCTCATAGATATCATCGTCGTGTCCTATTCTTAGATGATAATAATGTTGAATTATTAAAAGAAGTTGAAAATTTGGGCTACTATTCAATTCCAAAGAACTTATTAATCGATAAAAAAGACTTTACAAATGATATGGAAGAT
>JAHHTG010000056.1 GCA_020024765.1 Thomasclavelia sp.
GCTGACCCTCTGCTTGTAAGGCAGATGCTCTCCCAACTGAGCTAAACCTCCATACCGTTTAGCAGTTTATCATATTTATTATTTGATTTCAATATCAAATTCTCGTATATTATAAAAGAGTTTAAAAGTTATAAAAGGAGAACCTTATGAATTTAACTAAAGATCAAGTTGAAGCTGCTTGCGAAGTTTTGGATAAAGTTAATATGTTAGGCAGTCAAGACCATATGGATGACAGTTTAGCTCAAGAAATTGTTGAAAGTTTTATGAATTGTGGCATGGTTGATTTCACAACTCTAAACAATCGCCCTGTTTGTTTCTATGATGATGGTAATCGTTCATACTACATGTATGCCGATAGTTTCCGTCCTTTAAAAGACGAAGAAATTGATGCTCTTCAATAATCATATAAAATGCATAGCCAAGGCTATGCATTATTTTTTATTTAATCACAATTGTATAGGCAAACTGAGCAAGTAACATAATTATTGCCAATACACCCGGAAGGTTTTTAAAACAGCTAAAAACCGTTTTTATTTTGATTTGACTGAATATGCCCTTAATGACATTGTGCTTTGTTTCAAGCCAATAAACTGTATATACGGCTGCCCCAATCTCTAAAATAAACATTAAGACTATCGCCAATAAACCATATGAATTTGTCACAAACATTGCAAGCGTATTATTACACATATGCAAGATAATTGATGGCCATAAACGATTGGTTTTGACATCAATATAAGCCAAAACACAACCACTTAAAAAGGCCGGAATCGCTTGGGCGATATTGCCATGAATAAGCGCAAAACATAAACTCGAAAAAATAATCGCTATTATATTGTCGTGGATTCTAGCTTCATTGAGTAAAAATCCCCGAAAAAAGATTTCCTCAATAATCGGCGCTAGTAAACAAGCCTCAATCATAATCAAAATATTGTAAACCCAATCACCTGGTACAAATTGCACATTAAGTGTTAAAAGTTCAATCCCAAATTGACTTAGAATTGTTTCTAAGATCATTACAACTAATGATCCCAAGAAATTAAATCCCAGTAGTAGCATGAACATTTGTACCATTAAAAATGGTGTAACTTCTTGACCTTCATCAGTGAATTTTGGATGACGACCATAGAAATTAATTAAAGTCCCAACACCCACATAATAAATACCGTAAACAGCCAAAACTATAAAGAATCTTGGCCAATTCATTACGTAATTTTGTAAATGTTCAATACCGAAGAAAATGATTAACAAGCCAATGACAGCGGTATTCAACCTTTTAAAAGTTGTTTGAAAACTATCCATAATTAGATAATGCCTTCAGCCAGCATCGCATCGGCAACTTTAATAAAACCGGCAATATTTGCACCAATCACAAAGTTATCTTCGTGACCATATTTTTTTGCTGTACTTGCTACATTTGTATAAATCTTTTCCATAATTGCCTTAAGTTGTGCATCCACTTCTTCAAATGTCCAAGATAGTCTTAATGAGTTTTGTGACATTTCTAAGCCCGATGTAGCAACCCCACCTGCATTAGCAGCTTTTGATGGAGCATATAAAATATGAGCATCTAAGAAAGCTTTAGTTGCGGCCTTAGTTGAAGGCATATTAGCACCTTCCGCAACTGCAATAACACCATTAGCAATTAATGTTTTAGCGCTGTCTTCGTCAATTTCGTTTTGAGTTGCACAAGGTAAAGCAATATCGCATTTTAAAGTCCAAATATTTTTCGAGCCTTCAAAGTATTGAGCTTCAGTATCTCGATTAACATATTCTTTAATTCTTAAACGTTCAACTTCTTTAATTTGTTTAACAATATCTAAATTAATTCCTTTTGGATTATAGATATAACCATTTGAATCCGACATAGCAATAATCTTAGCACCAAAACTATAGGCTTTTTCAGCCGCATAAATAGCCACATTGCCAGATCCAGATACAATGACATTTTTACCTTCAATACTTAAATTATGATCTCTAAGCATGGCATCTAAGAAATAACATAAACCATAACCAGTTGCTTCTTTACGTGCTAAAGAACCACCAAAACTTAAGCCTTTACCAGTAAAGACACCACTATATTCATTTTTCAAACGTTTATATTGGCCAAATAAGAAGCCAACTTCACGAGCGCCAACTCCAATATCACCAGCTGGAACGTCGGTAAATTGCCCAATATGACGATATAATTCATTCATAAAACTTTGACAAAAACGCATAATTTCGCCATCACTCTTACCATGAGGGTCAAAGTCACTACCGCCTTTGCCACCACCCATTGGTAAACCTGTTAATGAATTCTTGAAAGTTTGTTCAAAGCCTAGGAATTTAATAATACTTAAGTTCACACTTGGATGAAAACGTAAACCACCTTTATATGGCCCAATTGCACTATTATATTCAACACGATATCCGCGATTAACGCGAACTTGGCCTTGATCATCAACCCAAGGAATACGGAAAATAATTTGACGTTCTGGTTCCACCATTCTTTCTAGTAAACCTAAACTTGTATATTTAGGTTCTTTTTCTAATAGTGGTTCAAGGGAAGTCAAAACTTCATCGACAGCTTGAATGAACTCAGGTTCATAAGCATCTTTACGTTGCACTTCTTCAATAATATTTGTGATTACTTGCATAATTTCCTCATTTCTTTATTCATTTCATAAATTAATCGTAATCCCTCAAATGTTAAATCACGATTATAAATATCAATTAAACTCGAATTTTCATAAATCATGTGACCTAAACCCCCTGTCGCAATGACTTTTAATTCTAGTTTGGTTTCTTTTTTAAATTGTTCAATAATCTTTTCAACTAAACCAATATAGCCAAAATAGACTCCAGCTTGCATCGCAGAACTTGTATTTTTCGCAATAACTCGTTCAACTGGTTTAATTTCAATTTCTGGCAATTTAGCAGTATTACTTGATAATGCTTGTGACATGATTTCCACGCCTGGACAAATACAACCACCGTGGTAAACCCCATCTTTTGTGATTAATTCAAAGGTTGTCGCAGTCCCAAAATCAACGACTAATAAATCATCTTGATAAAGTTCATGAGCTCCAATCGCATCGACAATACGATCAGCCCCAACTTCATGAGGATTTTCAAAATCAATTGTTAATCCAGTTTTAAGTTCGGAACTTACAATTAATGGTTCCACTAATAAATAACGTCTAATCGCATTCGTAAAAGAGTGCATAATCTTTGGTACAACGCTTGCAATAACAACATCTTCAATATCTTCTTTGTTTAAATTGAAACGATTTAAGAAATTGCCAATCATAAAGCCATATTCGTCACTTGTATGTTTACTTGAGGTTGTTAAACGATAAGTGCCAACTAATCGGTCATCATCATAAACTCCTAGAGTAATATTTGTATTTCCAATATCTATAACTAATAACATATCGCTCCTATAACTTCGCCAATTTCTCTAAAATAATTTTCGCTAATGCTTCTTTAGACATTTGTGGTAATTTTTCTTGATTCTTACCAGTCAAAACTGTAACAACGTTAGTATCAACTTTAAAACCAGCTCCTGGTTCAAATAAATCGTTCACAATCAACATATCACAATTCTTACTTTCAAGTTTTTGTCGAGCATTAACTAAAATATTTTCGGTTTCCATTGCAAAACCACAAATTTTTTGATGAGTCTTTCTCTTACCTAACTGTTTTAAAATATCGGGATTTTTCACCATCTTTAAAGTCAATTCTTCATTATCTTTTTTAATCTTTTGTAATGCCACAACTTCCGGACGATAATCCGCAACAGCAGCAGCCATGATGACATAATCACTTTCTTCAAAGAATTCATTCATCTTGGCTTCAAGTTCTAAAGCTGTTTTAATATTGTGAACATTCACACCTAGTGGCGCTTTTAAATTGGTTGGCCCAGAAATCAAATCAACCTCAGCCCCCATTATTTTGGCAGCTTTTGCAAGGGCATAGCCCATTTTACCCGAAGAGTGATTTGTTAGATAGCGAACGGGATCAAGTGGTTCAATAGTCGGGCCAGCACTAATTAGAACCTTTTTACCAATCAATATTTTTTCGGTTTCTAATATATTAACGATAGTATCCTTTATTGTGCTAAGGTCTGCTAATTTGCCCATCCCCATTTCACCACATGCCAAATGGCCGACAACCGGCTCAACAATTTGATAGCCATACTGACGAGCTTTGTTTGAATTATCTTGCGTAACTTGATTAAGATACATCTTTGTGTTCATTGCAGGACAAATGATTTTTGGACAATCACAAGCCAAAAAAGTCGTACTAAGCATATCATCTGCAATACCATGAACTACTTTTGCAATAATATTTTCAGTTGCTGGAACCACAATGAATAAATCAGCCTTTTTGGCTAGTGAAACATGTTTAATATCATAATCAACGTTCTTATCAAATGTCTCAACATATGTCTTATGTTTCGTTAAAGCTGAGAAACTAAGCGGAGTAACCATTTCACAGGCATTCTTTGTCATAATCACTTCAACATCATAGTTCATCTTAATTAAATCACTGACAAGTTGTACAGCTTTAAAACTTGCGATACTACTCGACACACCGACGATAATTGTTTTAGCCATCTTCATTTCCTCACTTCAATATTTTATTTATTTTACCACATAACTAAAAAAGAACATCATTTTGATGTTCTGACTAGTCAATTGGTTTTTGGTAGAAGTTACCAATGAAACTCTTTGTAGATGAAATATTAATAATAATGTTTGGATCAACACTACGAATACTTGCAATCGCATCATCAACTTCATAAGCTGAAATAACACTGACAAGCATATAAACTTTCTTATTGCTAAATCCACCATAACCTTCTAATACTGTCATACCATGTTCAATTTCAGCTGTATAACGATTGACGATTGGTGTTGGATCAAGTGAAGTTGTAGCTTCAATTGTTACAAGCTCATAACGATCGTGGAAAGCGGAAATTGTTCTTGTTGAAATAAATTGGAACAAGATTGAATATCCTGCTGCCACCCAACTTGTTGTATAACCGAAAATTCCAATGATGACAATATTAAAGAAGAACACGTATTCCCAAACTGATTTGTGATATTTATTCGAGAAATATAATGCCAAGAAATCAGTACCACCAGTTGATAAGTTACCCTTTAAAGCTATGACAATTGCCATCGCTGAAAGAAAACCACCAAACGAGATATTTAAGATAACGTCATCAAAAAGTGGCGTGAAATGAAACATATTTAAGAATACTGAAGTTAGAACGAAATTCAAGCTTGAGTAGAAAGTAAATCGTGGACTAATGGATTTAAAACACATTAGAGCTAAAGGAATATTAATCAAAATAATCGCTGATGAAGTATCAATCCGGAATGATGAATTAGCTGTTAATGAGTTAATCAATAAAGCTACACCCGTAACACCACCAGCCAAGAGATTACTAGGCTCCATAAAAACCCGAATTGAAAAAGCTGATAGAAATGCTGATACTATACACGCGATAATTGAAATTGTATTTTTATATTTTAGAATACCCTTCACTTTGACGCCTCCACTTTTTTATTATTCTATTCCAAAATAATTCCGTCTTCAATCATAATTGGTTGAAGAATTTTGATTTTTGTCATAGTGCCTCGTTTTAATTTAACTAAAAAACGCAATGCTTCAGTTTTATTCTTATCATAGACAAATTGTAATTTCATCATTTTATATTTATGTTTTAGACAAGTGTCATAAAACTCTGCAAAACGATTTGCTGGATAAACAACATAAATACTACCGTTATCTTTGCTTAAACGAATAAAACTCTTAAATAATTCACCTAAGCTAAGATTTCCTTCAAACATTGCGGTTTGCTTATATGGATTGAGTTTGGTTTGGTGATTCTCAAAGAATGGTGGGTTGCATACAATGACATCGAATGGTTCATGGTTAAAGTTTTGCACCTTTGTACAGTATAATTCTGCTTCTAAATGATGAAGTTCTAAATTTTCACGTGCTAAATTAATTGCTCGGTCTAAGACATCAATCCCACATAAGCTCTTAGGTTCTTTCAAGCTTCCGTACAACAAAAGTGCTCCATTATTTGTTCCAATGTCGAGCATATTCAAACCTTTTTTAAAATCCAAAAAACGTCCGAGCAATGCGGTATCAGTATTAATACAAAACATTTCATCATCTTGGTAAATTTCAATATCGGTAAATCTAAGATAATCCTTCGTTTGTTTCTTCATAATCATTCTTGAATTCAAAATAGAATATTGAACCCTTTCCTAATTCGGAAGTTACTCCGTATTTTGCATGATGTGCCTCTAAGATAGCACGGACAATCGCCAATCCTAAGCCAGTGGAATTGATATTCCGAGCAAAACTCTTATCAATCTTGAAATAGCGATCCCAAACTAATGGAATATCTTCTTCGGCAATACCATCACCATGATCTTCCACTTCAAATCTGACGATATCTTCATTGCTGATAATGCGAACTTCAATTAAACCACCCTCTTTTGAGTGCTTAATCGCATTTGACAAGTAATTCGCAACGACTTGAGTAATCTTGATTTCATCTGCCCACAACATTGATGGATGTAAATCAAGAACCAACTTCATCTTATTTTGCTCAATTAGTTGACGATATAAAACCACAACTTTATTAACGACATCTTGTAAGTCAAAATTACTGCGAACAATCTTTGATTGACCTGCTTGCATTTTCGATAATTCACGCATATCTGTAACTAAATGATCCAAATAATCAACTTCTTTTATGATGACGTTTAGATGTTCTTCACGTTTTTCTTTATCATCACCAGAAATATCCAAAATCATCTCACTATAAGCTTTAATCATTGTCAAAGGTGTTTTAATATCATGTGAAATATTCGCTACCAAATCCTTACGAAGTTCATCCATTTCACCCAATTTTTTACTCGCATCATTTAAAGTAACAGCTAAATCATTAATTTCTTCAAAAGAATCTGTTTTAAATGTCGCACTATAATCTCCATCGGCTAATTTATTAGCTTCCTTCTTCATCTTTAATATCGGATCACAGATGTTTTTGGCAAGTAGAATTGAAACCACAAAAGCTATTATTAGAACGACAATTGTAATCCAAAAATATTGACGAATAAAGAAATCGACAATCGAACCAACTGGTTCTAAAGGACTATTGATATATAAATAATAATTAGCTAAATTACCGTCAATCTTTTTACCATAAATCAACATTTCCTGTGAAGAAATAGGTGAATTAAAAGTCAACGAAAACTCACTTTCTTCTTTCAAGTGATTTTTTAATAATTTTGGACG
>JAHHTG010000057.1 GCA_020024765.1 Thomasclavelia sp.
GTATTATTTTGAAGTACTTTTCCTGTCAAAATCATATCAACTTTTAAAAAAGTTATCCACATTTTGTGGATAACTATCTAGACTCAATAATTTTATATAGCATTACAGCAGTCGCAACTGATGCATTAAGTGAATTTACATGACCAAACATCGGAAGTTTAACAACATAATCACACTCTTTCAAAACAAGACGTGAGATACCTTTACCTTCAGAGCCGATAACTAAGACAATATTACGTTTATAATCGATTTGGTTGTACATGTCAGTAGCGCTAGCATCCGTGCCAACAACCCAATAGCCTTTATTTTTTAAGTCTTGAAGAGTTTTAACTAAATTAGTAACTTCAGCAACCTTAACATATTCCATGGTGCCACAAGCAACTTTAGCTACCGTTGAATTTAAATGCACACTGCGATGCTTAGCATAAATAATGCCATCAGCACCAACGCAATCAACCGAACGCATAATTGCACCAAGATTGTGTGGATCTTCAAGGCCATCAAGCAAAACGATTAAACCATTTTCTTTTTTAATCATTTCATCGACCGTTGATAATTCATAGAAATCGATAACACCAATAATCCCTTGGTGATTTTGATTATTTGACATTTTGTCAAGTTCTGAGCGCTTTTTGATTTGAAACGGAATATGTTTGCGTTTCAATTCTTTAATATACTCGGAATCGCTTACGACAAAAGCTTCTTGGACACGATTATTTTTAAGGGCTTCATTAATACTATTCTTCCCCCAAATGTATTCTTGCATTGTCAATTCCTCCTTCAAACATCAAGTTAAAAAACATCTCGAGACGTTCACTATTTGTTAGATATAAATACCCAACAACAGCTTCAACCCCACTAGCCACAGTATAAGTCTTTAAAGAGCCATTCTTTGGGATGTGACCAATCCCATTGCGACCGCGACGATAAATTTCTTTTTCTTCGTCATTAAAGAAATTCAAAGCACACAAGCGCTCATAAACAATACATTGGCCTCTGGCGCTGACGTAATTATTACATAAAGCTTGAAGTTTCTTCGGTTGATGGTAACCGGCCTTCAAATAATATTCACGAACACGGGTGCTGTAAACGGCATCACCCAAGAAACTGAAATTGGCTCCGGATAGTTCGCTAATATTCACCTATAGAATTCCTCGATTCTTTAGCTCATCACGATATTCATCAGCTTTCGCAAAATCTTTGGCTTTCTTGGCTTCATTCCATTTATTGTATAATTCTTTATCTTCTTCAGTTAAATTAACCGTTGCATGAGCAATGCCAAGAATATCTAGTGTCTTATTTAATGTATTAGTTAATTTTGATAACGATGCGTAATCAATCTCACGGACACGCATTGCTTGATTGATTTGTTTAACAACATCAAACACAACACTATAAGCGTTTGGTGTATTCATATCATCAGTCATGGCTTCGATGAACTTATTATATGGTTCTTCTTCATATGCTTCTCCAGTATATGAAACAAGAGCTAATTTTAATTCAGCTTGCTTTAAGGCTGTTAAAACTTTATTTAATTCAGTTTCGCTATTCTTAATGATTTCTTCAGACACGTTTAAGTCAGCACGATAATGGGCACTTAGTAATAACCAACGAATAACCATTGGATCATACATGCTTAAAGCATCTTTAGCTGTGATAAAGTTACCTAAAGATTTAGACATCTTAACACCTTCGATATCAATCATGCCATTATGCATCCAATAGTGAGCCAATGGTGAATGACATAAAGCGCATGCTTGAGCACGTTCGTTTTCATGGTGTGGGAACTTTAAGTCCTTACCACCACCATGGATATCAATAACAGAACCTAATTCCTTATTAATCATAACAACACATTCAGTGTGCCAACCAGGACGACCAGTAGAGAATTTTGTATCCCATTTGATGCCTTTATCAGTACGTTTCCATAATACGAAATCAAGTGGTGATTCTTTCTTATCATTTTCTTCAATGCGCGCACCAACTCTAAGATCATCAATCTTTTGGTTAGATAGTGCACCATAGTCTTCAACCGAACTTGTTCTGAAGAAAACATCACCATCTTTTTCATAAGCATAGCCATGTTCTACTAATTCTTCAATGAACTTAATGATATCATCCATTGTCTCAGTAACTTTAGGTGTACGATATAGGTCTTTTGCATTTAATAAATGACGAATATCTTCAACACGCTTAATCATGTCTTCTGTTAATTTGTGTTCGCTAATATTACGTTTAGCAGCTTCGTTGATGATTTTGTCATCTACATCAGTGTAATTTGAAACATATTTTACTTTATAACCAATTGCTTCAAATACTCTTCTTAAAGTATCGAAGACAACAATCGGACGAGCATTGCCGATGTGAATATCGTTATAGACTGTTGGTCCACAAACATACATCGATACTTCGCCTTCTTTAATTGGTTTAAATTCTTCTAATTGCAATGTTTTGGTATTGTAAATACGCATAATTTATCATTCCTCCCAAATAAAAAAGCACCTACAAAAGAGGTGCATTACACGGTTCCACTCTATGTTTAACTCAAATACTGGTAACGTCAGTTAAACGTAGGCTCCTACTTAAAGTTCAAAACCTCCCATATTAGGGCATTCAGTAATTGCTAAATAAATGTTCACACCAACCACATTCTCTCTTTAATTTAATCAAAAACTTACTATCTAATATATAGTTTATTAAAATATATCATAATTAAGCTTCGTCTTCAATCTTAATAAAATTCATTTTCTTAATGAAATTACCTTGATACTTGATTGAGATGTATCCAATTGCCGACATGACAAAGGCTCCGATTGCATCGACCACCAAATCCATCATGGTGTCAACCAACGCTTCTCGCCCAATGAGCATCGTGCCATTTTCAAGCATAAATTTTTGCATATTCAAGCCTAGAATTTTATCAAATGTGAATTCGTAGAATTCCCAGAAGACACCAGTTGTAATCGCAAAGCAAAATGCAAACAGTGCCACAAAGAATGGCGATAATTCCATCGGGATACCATCTGATTTATTCAATAGACTGACAACTGAAAAACCAAGAGCTCCGAGCATTCCTCCCGAAAAGGTATGTAGAATAGCGTCCCAGTTGTGATAGTGATAGTAGAAATTGCGTACTTCACCTAAATAAATCGCACAGTATAAGAAGATAATGTACATCACCACCATAAAAGACGGGATACGATAACGAATACGACGTTGAATGATGTCGGGAATATGGATGGCAATAATGCCTAAAACACATTGTGACAACATCAGCGTGTAAGAACTCTTTGTACGAATTGCCTCAGAATCTGATACCACCGGCGCTTGAATAATACGAATAATAATAAAGAAAACAGAAGCCAATAATGTTGCAAGAACAATCAAATATAAGACTTTTTCAGCCTTTGAACGATTAATATGAATTTGTTTTTTCATCAATAATTTTCCTTGAGGTAATACGAATAAATCGTATCCTTTAATTTAACCTTATCATTGAGGCTAGCGTTAATCAAAATCGCTTCGCCATCTAATTGACCATTTTTAATCATTGCGATTAGTTCAGAATCTGTATATATATTTTCGCTAGGTTGCCCTTCAATTTGCCAAATTTTATTCATGATATCTCTCCAACTTACAATAGTAGTATGTAATGTCGCGACTCAATAAATCGGTCTTTGTTAAAGTTTCATAATCGGTGATGCCTTCAACCTTTTCAACAATTTCTTCTTGACCGCCACAGATATTTTCGCTCGGAACAGCGTGAAGTTTATCATCGGTGACACCAAAACCACGTAGATACGCTTCGAAACTCGCGCGCGTTTTGCCCGTTAATAAGTCAAGTGTAAATGGGATTTCCACTTCCGTTGAATTATTGCCTGTTTCTGGAGTTTCGGTTGATTCGGAAATTTCTGGTATTTCTGGTTTTGAAAAGCGATATGAAATAACGGTTGGCGGTGATACTTCGTAGCGTTCATCACCAACACAGACAATTTTAATAATATATTCGTGACCATCTTCAAATTTTTCAACCGGGATGACAAATTCATTCTTAGTTGAACTGATTGCATAGCCAATGCCGGCATCCAACTCTAAACGATATTCTTGAGCATTAGCTACTTCATCAAATTGAATCTTAACATTATAATCATCGATTGAAATTTTGATGTTTGTAACGGCCGGTAAGACAATCTTTTGTGATTCACTCACATCAAATTGATGATAAGCATTATTACCAACACCTTTAATCGTTTGACCATCATAGGCCACAAGATAATCTTTGCCAGCGGCAATTGCTACAATGTTTTCCCAAGTTGCAACTTCATCTTTAATCTTGTAGTTTTGAATATCAATATGAACATGACCTTGTTCGTCAAGACCCGCAATAAATTCATCACCAACAGCAACATCAATAATGTCAGTCCATTTGCCCACTTCTTTAAAATTGTTTGAAGCAGAATGATAAACCACTTTATGGTCCTTTGTTAAATAAGCTGAAACTTCCTCACTTAAAGCGACATCAAGTAGCGAAGGAATGGACTTCATTTGCGATTTCCCTAAGAAATTGCCACAACTTTCGACTGTACCATCTTGATGTACGATAAAACTTGCGTTCCCATCGGCGTAAATATCCGAAACATCGGTTTCACCATCAAAAAGGCATTGATCAAGATTATTGTTACCTGTGCAAATGACTTTGCCATTATCAGTCAGCGCCATAACATGACCATTACCAACAGCGATATCTACAATGCCTTCCCATTCGGCTATTTCGTTGGCATATTTGCTTAATAAGCCATGGGAAGAAACGGTTCCATCTTGATTTAAAACCACACTAAAAGTCGCACCCATTTCAACTTTATGGGCACCAGTTTCATCAAAGTCAAGCTGACCATTAGAATTATCACCACGACCAGCAACTTTACCATAGCGATCAACATAAGCCACGCTTGTACTAGAAACTGATAATAAACGAGTATTTGCTGAATCTTGTTTAAGATTCATATTGTTAACTGGGTCTCTTGTCACAATAAAGATAATTAGCATCAATGCAAAGGCACAGCAAACTGCAAGAACCGGCCACTTATGATTTATGAATTCTTTTGCCTTTTGCTTATATGTTTGATTGCGTAGATAGAAATAATTTTTCTTATCAACATCATTATTGGATTCTCCGCGCATCAAAGGCATGATTTCATTGACAAACAAACTGTCAACGCTCACGCCATAACATTTAGCCAATTTCTTCAAAGTTGTAAAGTCAGGAATTGTACGACCATTTTCATAGCCCATATATACCACTACATCAACTTTCAAGTAATTAGCTAGATAGCTTTGAGAATAACCGTAATGTTTTCTTAATAGCGTTAATTTCTCTGGTAATTTATTCATGTCTATATTTTATCATCATTATTCAAAATTATAAAATATCTGCCTAAATTTTGTGAAAACCAAAAAAGGCACAAGCCTAAGCCTGTGCCATGATATTATCCTATAGAGTATTTAAGTATTTGATAGTTCTTACCATTTGAGATGTGTAAGAATTTTCGTTATCATACCATGATACTACTTGAACTTCATAAGTTGTATCATCAACTTTTGAAACCATTGTTTGAGTAGCATCAAATAATGAACCATGAGTTTCACCAATGATGTCAGCAGAAACTAGTGGTTCTTCAGTGTAACCATATGATGGTGTTTCAACTGACTTCATATATGCATTGATTGATTCTGGTGTTAATTCTTTTTCGCTCTTACATACAGCACATAAGATTGTTGATGATCCTGTAGGAACTGGAACACGTTGTGCTGAACCGATTAGTTTACCAGCTAATTCAGGGATTACTAATCCGATAGCTTTAGCAGCACCTGAAGAAGTAGGAACGATGTTAACTGCAGCTGCACGAGCTCTTCTTAAGTTACCCTTTCTGTGAGGTCCATCTAGTAACATTTGGTCACCAGTGTAAGCATGAACCGTTGTCATGATACCAGCTTGGATTGGTGCTAGTTCATTTAATGCTTTAGCCATAGGTGCTAAGCAGTTTGTAGTACAAGAAGCAGCTGAAATAATTGTGTCTTCAGCAGTTAATGTATTTTCGTTTACACCATAAACAATTGTAGGAAGATCGTTTCCAGCAGGAGCTGAAATAACTACCTTTTTGGCACCAGCTTTGATATGAGCTGCTGCTTTTTCTTTCTTTGTGTAGAAACCTGTACATTCAAGAACTACATCTACTCCTAATTCACCCCAAGGTAAATTAGATGCATCTGGTTCCTTGCAAATTCTGATTTCTTTACCGTCGACTGTGATTGAATCTTCGCTAGCGACTACTTCGTGATCATATTTCTTTTGGCATGAATCATACTTTAATAAGTGTGCTAACATGCTAGGAGCTGTAAGATCATTAATAGCTACTACTTCGTAATCAGGATCTGCGAACATTTGTCTAAAAGCTAAACGTCCGATACGGCCGAATCCATTAATCGCAACTTTAACTGTCATTTATAATTTCCTCCTTTATGACTCTCTTATATTATAAAATTGCCATTCCTGATAGTCAATTAAGCAAGACAAATAAACATATTACACAATAAACTTCTAATCAGATGGGTATAATTTGTTAAAATTCTTCTAATAAATTAAAAAGAGTGAATATCATTTGATATTCACTCAAACTAACTATTCAATTTCAATGTGATAACCTTCATATTCACCATCTAAGACTTTGGCTTGGTTGGCAACTTCGAAGATATTTGTAAGAATCTTACCATCGGTATTGCGGAATTCTTTTAAGATATCCACAATCATCTTATTTTCATCAACATTCACACGATAATCATGATTAATTACGATATCTGTGAATAATTGTAGATTACTTAAATCCTTAAACGATAAACGATGTAGGATAATCACCATCTTATCCAACGGATATTCTTCCGCAATTGTTTCTTTTAAATTATAAACTGAGCGGATGAAACTAGCGTTTAATCCAGGATATAATTCTTGAATACGGGCATAGACATCGTCGACCACAGGTGTTTCAACAACTTCTGGTTCAGGCTTAGTTTCTAAATCGCCTTTTAATTCATCGATTAATTCATCAAGATATGCATCCTCTTCCTCTTCAGTTGGTTCAGTAGGTTCAGAAGTTGGCGTTTCATTTTCTTGATTCAAAATATCTGCAAAGATATCATCAATTTCTGAATTAGTGCATTCTTCTTTAGCAGGTGATGCAACTGGGGCAGCTAATTCCTCAGTATAACCAGC
>JAHHTG010000058.1 GCA_020024765.1 Thomasclavelia sp.
TTGTATAGCTTAGTTCATAAATCAATGTGTCCAGGATTCTGGGTACATATCATTTTCCAAAGGTTTTATTTTTAATGCTAAATTTCTATGTACAGAATTTGATTTAATTATTTTTTATATTGTTGATGATAAGCTTTAACAATAGGGTTTTCATCATTTTTGGAGTTACTATGACACAAATGTGCAACGCTACAACCGATGCATTGGCCATTGCAACCCGCTTTTTTCGCTTTGATGATTCCTCTTAATGCCAATATAATTATCACCATTACTACCGAAAAAACGATAATGTTTGCAATATTTGCACTGATCCATTCCATAGTTTTCTCCTATTATTATTTATCCGCAGCCACAACCACAACCACATCCGCAGTCATGATCACCGTCTTTTTTCTTACGGCTGAATTTCTTCACCACTTTTGATAGTGAGTAAAGAATAATACTGGCAGCGATTGCGAATACGACGACGTTTGCTATAATAGCAGTCATTTAATCACTTCCTTAATTCTGTTTTAAGCCAGCATCATACTTAGCTTTAAGTTTTCTAAATGTTGCTTCACTTACGGCATGTTCCATTGCGCAAGCTTCGGCTAATGCTGTATTTTCATCGATTCCCGCTTCAATTAGGACATTGGTGAAGAACTCATGTCTTTCATTAAAACTTTCGGCAATTTTTTGACCTTTATTAGTCAAAGTTAAATAGCCTTCTTCATCTTTGGTTAAAAAATCATTTTGTTCAAGTTTTTTAAGTGCTTTACTAACACTTGCACGGCTAAAACCCATATAGACAGCTAAGTCAATTGAGCGTACAGGGCCAATTTCTTTTTGAACGCGTAGAATCCATTTAAGGTATTCTTCGCCAGATGCATTGATTTTATTCTTGTACATAGTCGTTTATTAATACCTCTTTTTATTAGCTATATTATATAACAAAATTACATAACGAAGCGTAGAAGTTGGTATGCAACTAAGGCTACTACATATGCTGAACCCATTTGGAAAGCAATTGCTGTCCAAGTAAGTTTAGAAGTACCTAATTCTTTACGCATTGCACCGATTGATGAGAAGCAAGGACATGAAAGAATGAAGAAGCATAAGAATGAAACAGCAGCAGCACCTGGTAACAATGTACCTAATGTTGCAACGTCGACAGCTTCAGCACCTAAGATGATACCTAATGTTGCAAGCATGTTATCCTTTGCAACATAACCAGTAATCATAGCAGCGATAATTTGCCATTTGCCAAATCCTAGTGGAGCGAAGATTGGTGCTAAGAAACGGCCGATATCGGCTAACATACTTTGATCGATTGATGGAGCAACAGTTAGTGAGAATGTGAAGTACTTTAAGAACCATACGATAGTTGTAGTTACAACGATGATTGTAGTTAGTTTCTTGAATAAAGCAACAATCTTTTCCCAAACGAAGTGCACGATGTTCTTAATTCTTGGAATCTTGTATTCAGGAAGTTCCATTACAAATGGAGCTGGTTTACCTTTTAGGAATGTGTGTTTTAAGAAGATACCACCAAGGATTACAAAACCAATAGAGATGATATAAACAAGAGGAGCAATCATAGCGTTTTCGCCAGCGAATAAACTAACTACTAACATAACTGTAGGCATCATTGTTGCGCATGGAATGAAAGGAGTTAAGAAGATAGTCATCTTACGGTCATTTTCATCTTCGATTGTACGAGTAGCAGCAACGGCTTGAACTGTGCAACCAGTACCCAATAACATAGGGATGAATGATTTACCAGATAAACCAAAACGACGGAAGATACGGTCCATGATGAATGTTACACGGGCCATGTAACCACATTCTTCTAGGATTGCTAAGAAGACGAATAGAATTGCTAAATAAGGAATGAAGGCTGCAACGATACCAACACCGAAGACTAAACCATCAGATACCAACGATACTAACCAAGGTGCTACACCTAAGTTTGTAAGGGTAGTAGTTGTCCAAATCATAGCGCTAATTACATAACCAAATGTAATACCTACTAGTTTCTTACCTAAACCATTTGGATTTAAACATACATAGTAGATGTAGTAGATGATAAATAAGAAGATTGGCAATGCTAACCATTTGTTAGTTAAGACCTTATCAATCTTGTCAGATACTGATAATTTTTCAGTACGACGTTTTAAGATAACTTTATTAATGATTGATTTAATCCAAGCATAACGTTGTTCAGCGATAATACTATCGATTTCATCATCATATTTAGTTTCAAGTTCTTGGCGAGCTTTAGCACCACTAGTTAATACTGATTCTTCAACTTTAGCAGTTTCGATAAAGTTGCTATCGTTACCTAAAACTTTTAAACCATAGTAATCTTTAGCGGCTGTGTTTTTAAATGATTCAGTTTCAGCTGCAACTTTTTTGATTTCTTCAATCTTTTCTTCAACATCACTTGAGTACTTGAATGTATATGCGCCACAAGTTGTAGTGCCGTTTAATACAGCCATGATAGTCTCTTTTAATTGAGGAAGTCCTTCGTTGGTGATGGCAGAAATTTCACATACTGGACAGCCTAATTCTTTTGAAAGGGCAGCAGATGATAATTCTTCACCTTTGTTACGAACAACATCCATCATATTTAATGCAACAATGACTGGAGTACCAAGTTCGATTAGTTGTGTTGTTAAGTATAAGTTACGTTCAAGGTTAGAAGCATCAACGATATCGATAATAACTTCTGGCTTTGAATTTAAGATATAATCACGAGAGATAATTTCTTCGTTTGAGTATGGTGATAAAGAATAAATACCAGGTAAATCCATCACACGGATTTCTTCATTACCAATCTTTGTCTTACCTTCCTTTTTTTCAACTGTAACACCTGGCCAGTTACCAACGAATGCTGAACTACCAGTTAATGCGTTGAATAGTGTTGATTTACCACTATTAGGGTTACCTGCTAATGCGATATTTCTCATTTTATAGCACCTCGATTTCTATATCTTGAGCGTCTTCTTTACGTACGCTTAGATTGTACCAACGAACTTCGATTTCGATTGGGTCACCTAAAGGTGCAACCTTGATAACTTTGACTTCAACACCTTTTGTTAATCCCATTGAAACGAAACGTTGTTTTAGGATACCAGTAGTGTTAATTTTTTTAATTCGGCCAGTTTGACCAATGGCCAATTCTTTTAATGTCATTTTCCCCTCCTAGATTATTATTCTGCGTGCTAATTCTGTGCTAATTGCTAAAGTAACGCCTTTTACTTTAAGAATGATGTTTTCATCGACTTTATTGACGATTTGAACAACTTCTCCAACCACGAAGCCAAGATTTTGTAAATGGTTTTTCATTTTATCAGTTCCCTTAATATCTTTAATCACAACTTCTGTATCAACTTCAGCAAAGCAAATCGGCATAAATAATAATCCTCCTAATAAATAGTTACCAATAAACGCTGATTAATGGAGGATTTCCTCCATGATAATTAACACATTTATTTAACTACTTATCTTATGTTAGGGTGTCCTAACATTATATGTCAATCATTTTAGACCCCATATTAGTTAGTGTACGCTAACGAGAAAAATATATAACAATTTTTAGGATATATTGCCATAAGGGTAAAGAAAAAGTCCGATTGCTCGGACTTGAATGAATTGTTATTCTTTAACTAATTCAATTAATAATTTAACCATGAATTCCATTTCGGAAATAACAGCATACTCATATTTACCATGATAGTTACGACCACCAGTTCCAAGATTTGGACATAGAATACCTTTATAAGTTAATGCTGCACCATCTGTACCACCACGGATTGGTGAAGTTCTAGCGACAACTCCAAGATTAGCCATTGCATCTTTGACGCGATCAATAATTTCCATATGTGGTTCAATTAATGTGCGCATATTTTGGTAATTATCAGCAAATTCGATAGTAACTGTACCTTCACCATATTTCTTATTTAAAAATTCGGCAGCATTACGGAAATCGTTTTCTTGTTTACGAAGAAGATCTAAATCATGATTTCTTAAAATATATTCCATCTTAGTTTCTTCGCAACCACCATTGATGCTACATAGGTGATTAAAACCTTCGTAGCCTTCTGTATAAGCTGGATTATCAAAGACTGGTAATAAACCATTGAATTCAAAAGCGACTAATTGTGAGTTTAACATCTTGCCTTTAGCTGAACCTGGGTGAATGGAACGACCTTTGATGTAGACATTGGCCTCAGAAGCGTTAAAGTTTTCGAATTCGATGATATCGTGCTCACCACCATCAACGGTATAAGCGTAGTCAACCTTAAATTCATTGACATCAAAGTTTTCAGTACCACGTCCAACTTCTTCATCAGGAGTGAACGAGAAACTGACTGGACCATGTTTGAATTCTGGATGTTCCATAATATAAGCTAATAAGCTCATAATTTCTGCAACACCAGCTTTATCATCGGCTCCAAGCAATGTTGTACCATCAGTTACGATTAATTTTTGGTTAACATCTTTAGCGAGACTTTCAAACATGTCTGGCCCCATTTTAATGCCAAGTTCTTCGTTAAGGATGATATCGCCACCCTTATAATCAATAATACTTGCTTTAACATTCTTACCAGTCATATCAGTGGCTGTATCCATATGAGATACGAAACCAATATGAGGTAAATCTTTGTCACTATTACTAGGGATGTGACCATAAATTGTGCAAGTATCGGATAATTTAATATCCTTAATGCCTAGTTCTTCAAGTTCTTTCATTAGAAAGTGAGCTAAATCAAATTGTTTAGCTGTACTAGGACTTGTTAGACTATCATTGTCTGATTGTGTATCAAATTTAATATAATTTAAAAAGCGTTCAACAACGTTCATTGACGTGTCCTCCTTATATGCATATATTACACTATTTTAAAATTAAATGTATAAAAAATAATTTCAAGTCTTATATCTTGAGATTTAATTGATTAAAATATTGAAAGAGGTGTAATACATGGATGAATTAATTAAACCAATTAGTAGTTACTTGAATATCAAAGATGAACAAGTTAAAAACACATTAAAACTCTTGGAAGAAGGCAATACTGTGCCTTTTATTGCGCGTTATCGTAAAGAAATGACACATAACCTTGATGAGGAACAAATCTTATATATAGCGAAAGAATATGAATATCAATGCAACCTTAAAACTCGCAAAGAGGATGTTCTAAGAATCATTGAAACTCAAGGTCGCTTAACGGAAGAAATTGTAGCAGCCGTCAATGCCTGCACAAAGTTATCACAAGTTGAAGACTTATATCGTCCCTATATGCAAAAACGCAAAACACGTGCTAAAGAAGCGATTCGTAAGGGACTTGAACCATTATCTGAGTGGATTTTAAGCAAACCACGTTATGGTGATATCGAAGGTAAAGCTCGAACTTTCTTGAATGATGAAGTTAAAACAATTGAAGATGCTTTAAATGGCGCTAAAGATATTATTGCTGAGAGCGTTAGTGAAGATGCTAAGATTCGTTGGAAAATTAAAGAAAACATCGAAACTCGTGGCCGTATTGTCACAAAAGCCAAGAAAGATCATCAAGACGAAAAGAAGGTCTACCAATTATATTATGACCATAGTGAAAAGATCTCATATCTTGAACCACACCGCGTCATGGCTATGAACCGGGCTGAAAAAGAAAAAGTTATTACAATTACGTTCGATTATGATAAGGAATGGTTAATTAAATATGTTGAGAAGGGCATTCTTAAACATTACCAAACTAACGTTGAATATTTAATCAATGAAGCTGTTGAAGATGGCCTAAAACGTTTATTATTCCCAAGTGTTGAACGTGAAATTTGGGGCGAGAAACTAGTGGAGGCTGAAAAACGCTCTATTGAAGTTTTTGCATTAAATCTTGAGAAGCTTTTATTGCAAGCACCTATGCTTGGTAAGATGGTTTTGGGCTTTGATCCAGCTTTTAGAACAGGTTGCAAACTAGCGATATTGGACAATACTGGTAAAGTTTTAAAGATTGCAGTCATTTATCCGCATGCACCCGTTAATAAGACTGAACAGGCTGAAAAGATTTTAGTTGATTTAATCGAAAAATATCATGTGCAACTAATTGCAATCGGTAATGGTACAGCATCGCGTGAATCAGAAAGATTTGTTGAACAAACAATTAAGAAACACCGTTTAGATGTACAATATGCTATGGTTTCAGAAGCTGGTGCTAGTGTTTATAGTGCGAGTGAGTTAGCTCGCCAAGAATTCCCGGATTTACATGTTGAAGAACGTAGCGCCATTTCAATTGGTCGACGTCTTCAAGATCCGCTGTCAGAGTTGATTAAGATTGATCCAAAGAGCATTGGAGTTGGTCAGTATCAACACGATTTGCCTCAGAAAGATTTAACTGAACACTTAGATTTTACTGTGCTTAAATCCGTTAATAGAGTTGGAGTCGATTTAAATACAGCAAGCAAAGAATTATTGATGCACATTTCGGGTATTAATAAAACAATTGCACAAAATATCATTGATTATCGCAATGAACATGGTCGTTTTACAAATCGCAACGAATTAAAAGAGGTTAAAAAACTCGGACCAAAAGCTTTTGAACAATCAGCTGGTTTCTTAAGAGTTACTAATGGTAGTGAACCACTTGATATGACTTCGATCCATCCTGAAAGTTATAAACTTGCTAAACAGATATTAAAAATGGTTCATCATTCTGAACTTGGGACAAGTGAATTAAGTAAAGAATTATACAGTTTAGACCAAAACAAGTTACAAGATGAATTAGCAGTTGATAGTTATACGTTAAGTGACGTTATTGATGCGTTAGCTTCACCGCTTCGTGATTATCGTGATCAATTTGATGGTCCAATGTTAAGAAGTGATATTCTTGAAATTAAAGACTTAACTGTTGGTCAAGAACTTCAAGGTACTGTTCGTAATGTCGTAGACTTTGGCGCTTTCATTGATATTGGATTGCACGAAGATGGTTTGTTGCATAAATCGAAAATGGTTAAAGGCCGTAATGTTATTCCAAGTGAAATGATGAGTGTTGGTGAAATTGTTACAGTTTATGTTTTTAACATCGATCTTGAACGTGGAAAAGTTCAATTATGTTTAACACCTGACTTTCTTTAATTAATACTTAGATTTATTAAACCTACTTAACTTTAAAAAGTTGAGTAGGTTTTTTATTTTTTAAAAGGTGTTTAGATTCTT
>JAHHTG010000059.1 GCA_020024765.1 Thomasclavelia sp.
TCTTTTATTTATTTAAATTATTTTTAGAGTTGGGCATATTTAAATAGGTGATACTTAATGGTTAAAACTCATTATCTATTGCCTATTTTTATTTTGTTTTTCTTTTAAAAAATATTAAATCTTAATCAATAGCGTTAATTAATATTAGCTTATATGTTTTTAAAGAAGTAAAATTGATGTTTTAATATGAAAACGACAAAAGAAAGGTGGATATTTATCCACCTTGATTTTTATATAGTTGTATTATGATTTTGTAAGTATTTAACAATGATATCAGCTGTTGCTTCTTTACCGATGCTTGCATCTAAACAAATGTCGTAATTCTTAATATCACGCCATTCATTACCGGTAATATTTCGGTAGTATAAAGATCTTGATTCGTCTGATCTAAGCATATGTTGATGAGCTTCTTTCGGTGAATCTCCATACATTTCTTGAATGTTTTGAATACGATATTCTTCGTTTGCGTATAAAAAAACTTTGACAACATTTGGATAATTATTTAAGACATGATTTGCGGCTCTACCTGCAATGACGCATGCACCATTGTCTGCGATCTTTTGAAGGACCTTTTCTTGTGCAATAATGCCTTGCTGAGCGAGATTTGTGCCTAAATATGATTGATGAAGAATCTCTGATTTGTCATTATAGTCGTTTTCAACAAATTCTTCGGCTAAGCCGCTTTCTTTAGCAATAATGGCGGCTAAATCTTCACAATAGAATGGCACATTAAGTTTCTTTGCAACAAGTTCACCGATTTGTTTACCACGAGTTCCATGTTCTCTAGCGATAGTGATAATTGTTCCAGGGTGGCTTGCTTCAATCTTGATATCTTCAACTTCAACCACATTTTCGTTGCCAAGTTTTTTGAAGAATCTTGCGGTAATTACAGTTACGACAATTCCAGCCACAATATCTGAGAGCGGTGACGCTAGTAAGATGCCAAAGATTCCATTTCCGGGTTTTGTCATTTCAAAGACGTTACATAGGATGATGGTAAATCCAACAAAGCAAAAAGCATCGCGAATAATTGAAGCAATCATGGCTTCCAATGGTTTGCCAATTGCTTGAAAGAAAATTGAGGAAATTTTAATGTAAGAAGTGATGAAACATAGACATAAAGATAAACGGAAACATTTAACTGCAAATTCCATATATAATGCATTTTGTTTGCCAAAGATACCAATGATGATTTGTGGGCAGAAGATAAAGATAATTGTTGAAATAATGCTCACGATCATAGTATATAGCAAAATTAAGTTATATGTCTTTTTTACACGGTCGTACTTTCTAGCACCATAATTATAACCAAGAATTGGTTGTCCCCCTAGAGCTATACCAACTGCGATGTTTGTAACGATACTATAGACTTTTGTTTGGATTGAAAAAACAGAAATTGGAATATCGCTACCATAAATTGATAATGAACCATATTTATAAAGCATTACATTGCTTAATAAAGTCATAATAGCCAACGAGATTTGAATAATAAAAGTTGAACCACCAAGAGTTACTAAATTTTTTAGCATTGGATAATTAATGATGAAACTTTGTTTTGAAAGTTTAAAACTTTTCGGTTTTTTGAAATAATAAGCACTAATCACAAAAGATATGACTTGGCCAACTACAGTCGCAATTGCAGCACCTTCAATACCCCAATCTAGAATAAAGATACAAATTGGATCTAAAATAATATTTAAACCAGCACCAATTAATAAGGCAATCATTGCATAGTTTGGACTTCCATCCGCTCTGATCATACTGTTCATTACATTGAACATTAAATAAGCTGGGAAGAAAAGAGCGATAATTCTAAAATAATTAACAGCTAATTCAAGTGTTTGATCAGACGCACCAAATAATCGCATTAATGGTTCATTAAAGATAAGGCATATTATTGTCAAAATGACACTGATAATTGCTGTTGATGTTAAACCTGTACCGACGCATTTATGTGCACTTTCACTATCTTGACGTCCAGAACAGATACTTAAATAAGAAGCTGCACCATCACCAACACACCAAGCAAAAGCGTTCGCGATACAAATTATAGGAAAGGAAATTCCGGTTGCTGCATTACCTAAATACCCAAGACTACTGTTTCCGATAAATATTTGGTCAACAATATTGTAAAGAGCACCAATTAATAAGCCTGTTACACATGGCACGGCAAACTTAACCAATAATTTTCCAATTGGTTGAACACCTAAAGCTTGATTTTCATCCATAAAAATACCTCCCTAGATTAAATAAAAACCGTAAACAGTTGCTTAGACACTGTTTGATGTCTTATAGCGAAACTATTTACGGTAGTTTGTAGAAACACCCATCCAAATTATGGGCCTATATAAGATAATTCCTGTAAAAAATTATCATGAATTAACGTGCTTGTCAATGATTTACTGATTTTTTAACAAATTCTCTTATAATCCATGTTAAGCTGTTTTAACGATGCTAAGTAAACATTAAATGGTGATATCACTTAAGTTTTGCGATTTAAATAATAATTTGATTTTCAAATTTTAATCATGTATTAGATAATGTATAATTATGCTGAAGGAGGGAAATTAAATGAAAAAATTCATTTCAATGGATGGTAATACTGCGACTGCACATTGTTCTTATGCCTTTAGTGAAGTTGCTGGTATTTATCCAATCACCCCATCTTCGCCTATGGCAGAAGTCGTTGATGCTTGGTCAACTCAAGGACGTAAAAATCTGTTCGGCGAAGTCGTAAAAGTGGTTGAAATGCAAGCTGAAGGCGGTGCTGCTGGTGCTGTGCATGGTGCCTTACAAGGTGGTACTTTTGCTTCAACATATACCGCATCTCAAGGCTTGTTGCTGATGATTCCAAATTTATACAAGATGGCAGGTGAATTACTACCAGGTGTTATTCACGTGGCAGCACGTTCTATTGCAGGCCGTTCTTTGTCGATTTTTGGTGATCATGCAGATATTTATGCATGTCGTCAAACTGGCGTATGCATGATTTGCTCGCATTCTGTACAAGAATGTATGGATTTAGCGGGGGTTGCACATCTTTCTGCAATTAAAGGATCTTTACCTTTTATTCATTTCTTCGATGGATTTAGAACTTCTCATGAAATTCAAAAGATTGAAGTTATGGATGAAGCATTCTTAGGTTCTTTACTTGATTTAGATGCGGTGGAACGTTTTAGAGCAAAAGCTTTAAATCCACATTCAAATCCAGTAACACGTGGTGGTGCTGAGAATGACGATGTTTACTTTAGTGCTCGTGAAGCTCAAAACGGATGCTATGAACGTATTCCAGATATCGTTAACGACTATATGCAAAAGGTCAGTGAACATACAGGTCGTAACTATGCACCATTTACTTATTATGGTGATGAAAATGCTGAACGCATTATTGTTGCGATGGGTTCGGTTACAGAAACAATCAAAGAAGTTATTGATGATTTAAATAGCAAAGGTGAAAAGGTTGGTTTAATTAAAGTTCACTTATATCGCCCATTCTCACCTAAATACTTAAAACTTGCGGTTCCTGCAAGTGTTAAGAGAATTGCGGTTTTAGACCGTACAAAAGAATCAGGTGCGCGTGAACCGTTATTCTTGGATGTTCTAAGTGCTTTAAGTGATTTAGATGTCAAGATTATTGGTGGTCGTTATGGTTTAAGTTCACGTGATACAACACCTAATCAAATTAAGGCCGTTTATGATGAACTTAAGAAAGATGTCATGAAATCAGAATTTACAATTGGTATTAATGACGATGTTACACACTTAAGTTTAGAACTTGATGAAGATTATACAATTAAACACGACTATACAAGTTGTTTATTCTATGGTTTGGGCAGTGATGGTACTGTTTCTGCCAATAAATCTTCTATCAAGATTATCGGTGACAATACACCTCTATATGCACAAGCATATTTCCAATATGATTCGAAAAAAGCTGGTGGTGTTACTCGTTCTCATTTACGTTTTGGTCCATCACCAATTCGTTCAACATATTATGTTTCACATGCCGATTTTGTATCTTGTTCATTAGATCAATATGTCTTTAAATATGACATGTTGAAGAATTTAAAAGATGGTGGTACTTTCTTACTTAATACTACATTCCATAAGGATGAAATAGTTAAGCACTTACCAAACAAGATGCTTATTGCCTTAGCGAAAAAACATGCAAAGTTTTACATTATCGATGCAACAAATATTGCGCTTGAAATTGGCATGGGTCGCCATACAAACACAATTTTACAATCTGCATTCTTTGCATTAAATGAACAAATTCTTCCATATAGTGAAGCTGTAACTTTAATGAAAGAAATGGCGCGTAAGTCTTACATTAAGAAAGGTGAAGATATCGTTGCACTTAACTGCAAAGCTATCGATCTTGGCAAAGAAGGATTAGTTCAAATTGAAGTAGATCCGGAATGGGCTAATTTAACTTATAAAGAAGTTAAACCAAAGAGCAATGATGAATACTTTGAAGAACATGTATGCGCTATTAATGCTTTAAATGGTTATTATTTACCAGTTTCAAGTTTTACAAAACACAATTTATTAGATGGTTCATTACGCAATAACGTTTCTTATAAAGAAAAACGTGCGATTGCAATTCAAGTACCAGCTTGGGATCCAGATAACTGTATCCAATGTGGTTTCTGTGCTTTTGTTTGTCCACATGCTACAATTCGTCCATTCTTATTAACAGAAGATGAAATTAAAGATGCTCCGATGGATTTCAAAACACTACCTGCAATGGGCCGTGATATGAATGGTTTACGTTTCAGAATTCAAGTGTCACCAACTAACTGTGTAGGATGTGGCTTATGTGTTAATGAATGCCCTGGTAAGAAGGGCGAAAAAGCTCTTAAGATGGTTGATATTCATGAAAAACTTGAACAAGAACCACTTGCTGAATACTTGTTCAAGGATTTAGATTATAAAACTAACTACTTCCCAACTAATACAGTTAAGGGATCACAATTTTTAATGCCATATTTTGAAGTATCAGGGTCATGCCCGGGCTGTGGTGAAACTCCTTATTACAAATTATTATCACAATTATTTGGTAAGGATATGTTAGTAGCTAATGCTACAGGTTGTTCATCAATTTACAATGCTTCAATTCCTTCAACACCATTCGTTAAAGATAAGAACGGTGAAGGTGTTTCATGGGGCAACTCATTATTTGAAGATAATGCTGAATATGGTTTCGGTATGGCGGTCGCTCAAAATTACAAGGAAGCTCAAATCTTAAAGATTATGGAAGATAATCTTGATGGTGATTGTAAGGTTGCTTTCCAAAAATATATCGCTGCTAATAGTAATCGTGAACTTCAACGTACGATCAAGAATGAAGTTCTTGATGCTGTGAAGGCTTCATCAAATCCGAATGTTAAGGAATTATTGAAGTATGAACGTGACTTAGTTTCAAAATCAGTTTGGATTGTCGGCGGTGATGGCTGGGCATATGATATTGGTTATGGAGGTTTAGATCACGTCATTGCCAATAATTTAAATGTTAATATTCTAGTACTTGATACTGAAGTATATTCAAATACTGGTGGTCAATCTTCAAAATCTTCACAAGCATCTTCAATTGCGAAGTTTGCGGCTGGTGGTAAAGCAACAGCGAAGAAAGATTTAGGCCAAATCGCAATGTCTTACGGCCATGTTTATGTGGCATCAGTTGCGATGGGCGCTAATCGTCAACAAACTCTTAACGCTTTCCTAGAAGCCGAGAGTTATGATGGACCATCAATCATTATTGCTTACTCTCCATGTATTGAACACGGAATTAAGGGTGGATTATCTAATCACCAAGAAACACAAAGAAAAGCAGTTGAATGTGGTTACGTTTCATTGTATCGTTACGATCCACGTAAAGAATTGCCACTTACAATCGATTCTAAACAGCCAGATTATTCAAAATTTAATGATTTCTTATTGAATGAAGCACGTTATGCGCAATTGATTCGTTTAAAAGGCGAAGAAGATGCGTATGCAATGTTTGCTAAGACATGTGCTGATGCTAAGAAACGTTACGATCGTCTTGTGATGCTTAAAGAGACACTTGAACGTCAAAATAAACAAGATTAATTTAATCTAAAAATAAAGGAATGCTTAGTTATACTCTGCATTCCTTTTTAAATTGTTTTTATCATTCATGTATTTCAAGTGGTAGATCATCAGGATCAAAGAAGAAGGTGAATTTCTTATTTGTATAAGGATCGATACGAATTGGTTCTGTCTTAATTCCCTTGCTATTTAATTCTTTAATCACTTCTTCAATTTTATCGACACAAAAAGCTAAATGACGTAGTCCATAAGCTTCGGGATAATTAGGTCTTTTTGGACGACCTTTAATGATAAAGAGTTCTAGTTCCATTCCGTTTAATTTTAAATCAATTTTATAATCATCTTTTTCAGGACGATAATTTTCACGAATAATTTCAAAGCCTAATTGTTCGACATAAAACTTTTTTGATTTAGCATAATCACTACCAATAATAGCGATATGATGGACAGTTTGTAGATTCATTTTATTTTCCTTATAATTGTTTTCTTTCTTTAATTATACATATTTATCATAATCTAAATCTTAAATTATCGGGATGTAAATGCATGTAGTGATATTAAATAAATTTAATGAATATTTAAGTTTTATTAAAGGTAAAATTTTAGAAACAAACCATAAAATGTAAATAAAGAAAGATAAAGTGATTGTGGTATAATATACATATGAAAGTTTTGTTATATTTCGAAAATGAGAAGATGACAGAAGTCTCGGGAATTGGTCGTGCGAGAAAACATCAAATGATGGCGCTTGAAAGTGCTGGCGTGCCCTACACAACAAATCCTTTGGATGACTATGATATCTTACATATTAATACATATTTCTTAAATTCGAATGCGATGATTATGAAAGCACGTCATGAAGGCAAGGCAGTTATTTACCATGCCCATTCAACTGAAGAGGACTTCCGTAATTCATATGTTTTTTCGAATTTGGTTTCACCGGTTTTTAAAAAATATCTTGTGAGTTTATACGGCTTGGCGGATGAGATTATTACGCCAACAACTTATTCGAAGAAACTTCTTGAAAATTATGGCTTAAAACAACGGATTTCAGCTATTTCAAATGGGATTGACCTAGACCG
>JAHHTG010000006.1 GCA_020024765.1 Thomasclavelia sp.
CTGCTGCCTCCCGTAGGAGTCTGGGCCGTGTCTCAGTCCCAATGTGGCCGTTCACCCTCTCAGGCCGGCTATGTATCATCGCCTTGGTGAGCAGTTACCTCACCAACTAGCTAATACACCGTAAGCCCATCAAATAGTGGTGCAAACGCACCTTTAGTAATTAAAGGATGCCCTTTAATTAGCTATATGGTATTAGCTAACATTTCTATTAGTTATCCCATTCTATTAGGTAGGTTGCTTACGTATTACTCACCCGTTCGCTACTAAGATTGTTTTAAGCAAGCTCAAACCAATCTTCGTACAACTTGCATGTATTAAGCACGCCGCCAGCGTTCATCCTGAGCCAGGATCAAACTCTCCGTTTGATGACTCATATGTTTTGAATAAATCTTTAAGATTTATTTTATTTCATTTAATGAAATTGACGTTCTAGTTTAATTCTAATAATTCTTATTTAGTTTTCAAAGATCGAAGTATTTCGATGTGCTTTAGGAGAAGCTTTTCTAAGCTGTTCCGTTCAGCGCTTATTTATATTACCAAAGTGGTATATATAAGTCAACAGTTTTTTTAAGATTTTTTATAACTTTTTTATTCGTTATATAACAGATATTAATTAAAGCCTTTTATATAAGGGTTTAAACGTAACAGGGGTATTTAAAAAGAATTTATTTTATTTTTCCCAAAATATCTTTAACAGCTTTATCGTAGTTTTCTTTTGTTAAAGATGCACCCTTTTGTCTTACAGCATATCTTGAAATAATATTTGCAATCTTAATAGCCTCTTCAAAGCTCATGTGCATATTAAGACATGCTAAAATCGCACCTGCATGATTATCACCAGCACCAGTCGAGTCGAGCATTTCAACTTCTTTTGTTGGAATAATAATTGCTTCTTTGCCAATTTCTTTTAATAAAGTTCCTTTTTCACCAATGGTAATAATAACAGTATTTTGTGTCATTACACTAATTTCTTCCACATTACCCATTAAATCTGCTTTCCCAGTGATTAATTCGGCTTCACGTTCATTAATATGTAAAACTGGTTTTAATGCGTAAATGCGCTCTAAACGCTTTTTATCAATATTGTCAAGTCTTGGACCGGGTGCAAAAAATAAATTGCATGGTTTATTTTCTACAAAATCGATGATTTTCGATCCATCAACATCTTCGATTTCTAAACCACCAAAATAAATCCAATCAACTTCATTAAAATTAATATCTTTAAATAATTCAGGTTCAAAACGATACTCCGCACCATGGTGAGAAATGAAACTTCGTTCTTTCGACTCATCTACTAAGCACATACACATGCCATTGTCGATGCCCTTAATTGTACCAATTGGTTCATAACCTTTTTCATCTAGGAAACCTTTAACGATATTGGCTAAAATGCCTTCACCAATCGGGCAGCCAAAAATCGCATCACGGCCAAACAACTTAATTACGTTATAAACGTTATAAGCCATTCCTCCTAATGACATCGCTAAATCTTTTGTATTGACGTCTTCATTTAAAGTTGGTAATTTCTCTAAATCTATAATTACATCTAATGCACACGAACCAATTACTAATACTTTCATCTTTTCTCCTTTAATACATTTCTGTTTTTGAACCAAAATAAAGTTTATGTTTACACAACATTATTATTATACATACAAGTGCTGTAGAAATTTCAGCAAAAGGGAAAGTTAACCAAACACCTGTTAATTTTAAGAATCTTGGGAATATTGCAATCCCAATCACATTAAAAATCATGCCACGACATCCAGAAATAAATAATGACGAATATGCGTTACCTACAGCCGTATTAAATCCTGATTGTAAAATATTAAAACCTACAAACATGAAACTGAAGGCATAAAAAGCAGAACCAGCAACCGCTAAATCAACTACTTTTTGGTTGTCTTTCAAGAAAATGCTTATAATTTCACGACCATAAACACTTAAAACCGCAAAACAAATTACACCAAACATAAAGTTTAGAAAGGCAGCAAAATAGAACGTCTTTCGAACACGTTCGAATTGTTTGGCTCCATAATTGCAGCTCACAATCGAAACAATACCATCAGATATTCCAAACATAATTAAGGCTGTAAAGTTACCAATATAACTTACAATTGTAAAAGCCGCAATACCAGCTTCCCCAACAAAATGCATAAAAGCTGTATTGAATAAGAATATAGTTATAGCAGTAGATATATAGCCAATGCCTTCTGAAGATCCATTAATTGATAATTCCTTAAATAATTGGCTACGGAACTTCCCTTTATAAATATTAAATATACTATTGTGATCAAGCAAAGGCTGTATAACTATGAAACATCCATTGAAGAAAGCGAGCCCCGTCGCTAAAGCTGCACCTGCAACTCCAAATCTTAAAACTTTGACCATGATATAATCAGCAATAATATTTGTGAATAAACACGTAATTGTAGCATATAAATAATTCTTCGGATGGTCTAGTACGCGATCTGTAAAACCAAAAAAATTCATAAGTCCTGCGCAAGGAGTAAATAGCATGAAGACTCTGATGTAAACCACTGCATCATTCAACAAAACATCATTAGCTCCTAAAAATTGTGCTATGTCTTTAGCGAAAATTAAACCCATGAATTCAACAATCAATAATAGAACTATCAACCCAATCAAAGCACTTTTAAAAACATCTTCAGCTTTTTGATAATCATGTTGGCCAATTACACGGCCAAGATATGAAACAGCACCAGTTGAGACAACCATTGCTACACCAAAAATCATACTCACAAACGGACTTACGATATTAATTGAAGACATGGCATTAGCACTCACATAATTGCCAATAAACATACCATCAATAATACCTTGTATACCAGCTAAAACTTCTGCTGCCACCGTTGGTAAGACAAAAGCCAAAAATAATGTTCCTAAATTATTATGTAATAAACGGCTCTTTTCCATAAATTCCCCCATTTTAGGTTATAGGAACAGAATCGTATACCTAAACCTTTATTTTAAATGCCGATTATCTGGCAAAGATAAACGCTAATTGTTGCACCAATTGCAACTGCCAACAAACCTTTTTCGTTATATGCTAAAACTAAAGCTGTTAATGTTCCCACAACTGCTGAAACCATAGATTCAGTGCTATGAAAGATAGCAGGAAACGTCAATGTCGTTAAAACAATATAAGGTACATAATACAAGAAAGATTGAATGAAACGATTTTTAATCTTTTTTCTGAATAAAATAAAAGGTA
Organism: Thomasclavelia sp.; assembly: GCA_020024765.1. Classification (GTDB taxonomy): domain Bacteria; phylum Bacillota_I; class Bacilli_A; order Erysipelotrichales; family Erysipelotrichaceae; genus JAHHTG01. Next base: position 3,236 of record JAHHTG010000006.1, read on the forward strand.
ATAATCGAATCATATAAGTTACAAATGCCATGAGGAACATACCGGTTAGCATGTATTTTAGTTGTGCATCCATTATTCCTGTTCCTCCGTTTCAATTGGACGTAATATTGCCATCAACGTACCAACAATTATACTTACCACAATTACAATCCAACCACCACTAACAAATTGCAAACACGGAATATATGTGAAAGCAAGTGATAATAAAACCGATATAACAACTGCTGCACAAATACCTCGATTGTGCTTTGCTGGTGGAATTACGATCGCAATAAACATGCCATACAAGGCAATTCCTAGTGCCACCGATAAATCATGAGGCAATATTTCCGAAGCAAATGCTCCGACAATTGTACCACCTGTCCAACCAACAAAACATGGAATAGCCATTCCCAACATGTAAGCAAACTTTAAAGTTCCTTTTTTAGTCATTGCCATTGCAAAGTTTTCATCCGTTACATCATACGCAATGAGAAATCTTTGTTTCATAGTAACGCTTGGATCTAATTTTTGCGAGATTGATAAAGACATCAAAAAATATCGAATTTCAATAATAATTAAAGCTAGAATTAGTTCCACAAATGATCCGCCCGCTACAAGAATTTTCGTTCCAGCAAACTGACCAGCACTTGTTAAATTGGTAAATGAAATAATAATAGTTTGATAAATCGGTACACCCAATAAGACAGCAGTCATGCCATAGGAGATTGAAACCGGAAAATATCCCAATCCGATTGGTAAACCATCTTTTAGACCACGAATAAAATCTTCTTTTTTATTCATACTCTATCGCCCCCCTGACATTTATAATTATATCAAATAATTATTAGCCCGAAAAACTAAAAAAGGTCGCAATTTGCGACCTTTATGATACTAAATTAAACTAATTCAATAACTGCAACAGATGCGTTATCTCCGCGTCTGAAGCCCATCTTAGTAACTCTTGTATATCCACCATTGCGGTCAGCATACTTAGGAGCTACTTCTGTGAATAATACTTGAACAGCAGTCTTGCCATCAGCACGGCTTACATTGCGTAAGTAAGCAGCTACTAAACGACGGTTAGCTACGCTGTCTTCTTTAGCAGTTGTGATTAAGCCATCAACTACAGTTCTAAGTTCCTTAGCTTTCATTTCAGTAGTAGTGATCTTACCCTTTAAAATGACTTCAGTAGCTAAGTTTCTAAGTAATGCGTTTCTATGATCAGATGTACGACCTAGTTTACGATTTTGCATTCTTGATAATCTCCTTACTATTCATATTGTCGGAAATTTAGACCTAATTGGATAAGTTTATCTTTAACTTCTTTTAAAGATTTCTTGCCTAAATTTCTAACGCGACTCATTTCATCTTCTGTTTTTTGCGTTAATTCTTCAACGTTTGAAATACCAGCACGTTTTAAGCAGTTATAGCTACGTACAGTTAAATCTAAGTCTTCAATTGTCATATTAACTTTCTTTGTATTAGGTTCATTAATATGATCTTTTAAGACACTGTCCATATCATTGACTGTTTCATCAACATGAGTAAGTAATTCAAAGTGATCAATTAAAATTTTTGAAGCGATTGCTAATGATTCAGTTGGTGTAATTGAACCATCAGTCCATACTTCGACTGTTAATGCATCATATTTAACATTTTGGCCAACACGAGTTGGTACGTGACTGTAATTAGCTTTAATTACAGGTGTAAAGATAGCATCAGTATAAATTGTGCCAATACCTTGTGATGAATTTTGGTAAATACGTTTGTTTTCATCAGCACTGACATAACCACGACCATTCTTAGCTTTCAATTCCATCTCTAGAACGCCGCCTTCATCTAATGTAGCGATGTGTAGATCTGGATTTAAAATTTCAACGCCTGCAGGACATACAATATCTTTAGCAGTTACTGTACAAGGTCCTTTAGCAGTAATTCTTAATGTATAAGTTTCATCACCATCGACCTTAAGAATTAGACTTTTAAGATTTAAGATGATTAAAGTAACATCTTCTTTAACTCCCTTGATTGATGAGAATTCATGGTAAACACCATCAATTTTAATTGAGTAAACAGCACCACCAGGAAGTGATGACATCATTACTCTTCTTAATGCATTCCCAATTGTATCCCCAAAACCTCTTTCAAGTGGAGAAATTTCAAATTTCCCGTAGTTATCCGATTCAACATATTCCTTGATTTCAAATTTTGGTCGTTCAAATTTTTGCATATGTTTCCTCCTTCTTAACCTCTAGGTTTCTTTGGTGGACGACATCCGTTGTGCGGAATAGGTGTTACATCTGAGATTGATGTAATGTTTAATCCAGCTGTTTGTAAAGCTCTAACAGCAGCTTCACGACCAGGTCCTGGACCCTTAACGCTTACTTCGATTGTCTTCATTCCGTGATCTACTGCAGTCTTACCAGCTGCTTCTGATACCATTTGTGCAGCATATGGAGTAGACTTACGAGATCCCTTATAACCTAATGCACCAGCACTAGACCATGCAATAACGTTACCAGCTTCATCAGTAATAGTAACGATAGTGTTATTAAATGTTGAGTGAATGTGAGCTACACCTTTAGCGACATTCTTCTTAACACGTTTCTTACGTGCAACTTTTGCTTTTGCCATTATTTTCTCCCTCCTACCGACTATTTCTTCTTGTTAGCTACAGTACGACGAGGTCCTTTACGTGTACGAGCATTTGTTTTAGTTCTTTGACCGCGAACAGGTAAACCTTTTCTATGACGGATACCTCTAAATGAAGCGATTTCCATTAAACGTTTGATGTTTAATTGAGTTTCACGACGTAAGTCGCCTTCTAATTTATAAGTATCTAATACTTGTCTAATAGCGTTAACTTGATCATCAGTTAAATCTTTAACACGAATGTCTTCACTGATGCCACATTCTTTTAATACTTTCTTTGCTGTTGGTAGTCCAACACCATAAATATAAGTTAATGATATTGCAACGCACTTATCGCGAGGAATATCAACTCCAGCTATACGAGCCATTAATTTTTCCCTCCTAAATTATCCTTGTCTTTGTTTGTGTTTAGGGTTTTCACAAATAACCATAACGCGACCTTTACGTTTGATAACTCTACATTTGTCGCAAATTGGTTTGACAGATGGTCTTACTTTCATGTTTCCCTCCTATATAGACTTATTTATGTCTAAATGTAATACGCCCACGTGTTAAATCGTATGGCGAAAGTTCGACAGTCACTCGATCACCCGGTAAAATGCGAATGTAATGCATGCGGATTTTACCAGAAACGTGAGCCAGGATTTCGTGACCATTTTCGAGCTCCACCTTGAATTGAGCGTTCGGTAGTGTATCTACTACGCGACCGCTAATCTCGATGACATCTTGTTTTTGTTTCGGTTGTCTTTGTTTAGTTGCCATGAAGTACCTCCTTAAACAGTTGTTGTGATTTCGTAACCATCCTCAGTAATAATTACAGTATGTTCGTAGTGTGCTCCCCAAGAACCATCTTTAGAAACTACACCCCATCCATCTGGTAATGTACGAGTATATGGTTTACCTTCGAATACCATTGGTTCAACTGCAATACACATGCCTTTCTTTAGAAGTTCAGCAGTGCCGGCACGACCAACGTTTGGAATGGCTGGGTCTTCATGTACGACTTTACCAATTCCATGTCCTGTATAATCAATTGGAAGACTATATCCGAAACTTTCAACATATTCTTGAATTGCATGCGAAATATCTCCAACATGATTGCCAGGTTTAACTTGTTCAAGACCCTTAAATAATGCGTCATGAGTGACCTTCATTAATTTTAAGTGTTCTTCACTGACATTTCCGACAGCGTATGTCCAACCGCTATCACCATGATAGCCCTTATAACATGCGCCGATGTCAACGGTGATGATGTCTCCATCTCTTAAAATACGATGGTCAGGAATACCATGAACCAACATATTATTGATAGAGGCACAAACAGTGCTTGGGAACCCCTCATAACCTTTAAAAGAAGGAGTGGCGCCGTTGGCACGAATAATCTCCTCACAAATACGATCTAGTTCTCTAGTCGAAATTCCTGGTTTAATTACTTCAGCCATCTTTTGGTGGCAAAGGCCAACGATGCGGCCAGCTTCCCTCATAAATTCAAGTTCACGAGGTGATTTAATGGTAATCATTATTTCACTCCCTTTATTGCCTTTGCGATATCTGCAAAGACTGCATCTTCAGATTGAGATGCATCAATTTCAACAACTAAGTTTTGACTACGATAATAATCCATAACAGGCTCTGTATTACCATGGTACTCATTTAAACGTGTGCTTAGACTTTCTAATGTATCATCTTTACGCACGAATAAAGGTGATCCACATTCATCACAAACACCTTCAACCTTACTAGGTTTATTCTTGATGTGATAAATTGCACCACACTTCTTACAAAGTCTTCTTCCAGTAATGCGTTCTTTAAGAATTTCTTCATCTACATGGAGATTAATTACGAGATCAACTTTTTTGCCGACTTCATCTAAAATGGTAGATAAATCTTTGGCTTGTTCTAATGTACGAGGATATCCATCCATTAAAAAACCACCGTCGATATCTTTTTCTTTTAGACGCTCAACTATTATATCATGAATAATTGAATCTGGAACTAATTTTCCTGAATTCATATAAGATTGTGCTTCTAAACCAACCGGACTGCCCTTCGCAATGCTTGCGCGAAGCATATCTCCAGTTGAAATATGAACAACGCCATAGTTTTCAACAATCTTATTTGACATTGTCCCTTTGCCAGTGCCTGGTGCACCCATGATAAGCAAATTCATAATAGCCTCCTATTTGTTCTTATCGTCCTACAAAACCGCGATATTGTTTTTGTGTTAATTGTCCTTGTAGACCCTTAACTGTCTCTAATGCTACACCAACTACGATAATAATTCCAGTACCACCGACAGCTGCACCTTGTGGTAAGCTGAAAATCATTGATGTGATGAATGGTAATACTGCAACAAATGTAAGTAATGCTGCACCAAGAACAGTAATTCGGTTCAATACTTTCTTTAAGTATTCACGAGTTTCAGTACCTGGACGGATACCTGGAACATAAGTACCTTGTCTGCCTAAATCATCTGCAATCTTATCAGGATCTACTGTTAAGTTTGTATAGAAGAATGTAAATAAGATAATTAAGATTCCGTAAATTACAAGAACATATGGTTTACTGAAATCAAAGAAATCAGCTAGCCAACGATATGCATCTTGGTTAATCCAAGATACGATGATTTGTGGCCCTTGAATAACAGCACTTGCAAAGATTACTGGAATAACACTTGCAGAGTTAATGTTGAAAGGTAAATGATTTAAATCACCTTTAACACGACTAACTGGAGTACTAGATGAGTATTGAATAGGGATACGACGTTCCGCTTTTTGCATAGCTACAACTAATACAATAATTGCCACAAACATTAATAAGTAAACGATGAACTTTAGTAAACCAATTGTTGTAAATCCACCGCCTAGTAATGTTAAATAAACTAGTTTAAATGAAGCAGGCATACTAGCTACAATACCAGTGAAGATGATGATTGAAACACCATTACCAATACCTTTTTGACTAATTTGATCACCAATCCATAATAGGAACATTGTACCAGCTGTGAAAATTGTAGTGATGTAAAGATATGACATTACACCAGGATTTTCAACGATACCATATTGGCTATTTAACATTTTAGTAATGAAGAAACCTTGGAATAAAGCCATGGCAACTGCAAGATATCGAGTAATACGATCCATTTGTTGTTGACCTTTTTTACCACTTTTCTTCATTTCTGTTAATGCAGGAATAATATCCATACTTAATAGTTGGATAATAATTGAAGCATTGATGTATGGACCAACTCCTAGTGAGAAGATTGACATTTGTTCAATGGCACCACCACCTAGAAGGTTCATCATACCAAGAATAGAGTTTTCAGAAAGACTAATCACTGTATCATTGATACCAGGTGCAGGAATGGCTGCACCTAGTCTCACGATAAATAGCATTGCAAGTGTGAAGTAGATCTTTTTGCGAATTTCTTTATTCTTGAAGAAGTCCACGAAAGTTTGGATCATATTAGATCACCTCTACTTTTCCGCCTACTTTTTCGATTGTTGCTTGAGCTGATTTAGAAACTTTTGAACATTGAACAGTTAATTTCTTTTCTAATGTTCCGTTACCAAGAATTTTAACACCGTCTAGAACTTTTGTTACTAATCCAGCTTCTTTTAATAATTCAAGAGTAACTGTAGTACCGTCTTCGAAGCGATTTAATGCTTCAACATTGACGATTGTGTATTCCTTACGGTTGATGTTAGTGAAACCACGCTTTGGAATTCTCTTATAAATTGGTGTTTGACCACCTTCAAATCCGATAGCAACGCCGCCACCAGATCTAGCATTTTGACCTTTGTGACCTTTTCCAGCAGTCTTACCTTGGCCTGATCCTTGACCACGACCTAGTCTTTTTGTGCTGAAACGAGCGCCTTCGTTGTATTTTAATTCATTTAAATTCATACTTTTTCTCTGGCCTCCTCTTCCTATCGAATTTCTTCTACTTTCTTACCACGTAATTTAGCTACGCCGTTAACAGTCTTAAGACTCTTAAGTCCTTCGAATGTAGCGTGTACCATGTTAATTGGAGTACGTGAACCAATGCATTTTGAAAGAACATCATTAACACCAGCAAGTTCTAGTACGGCACGTACTGCACCACCGGCGATAACTCCTGTACCTTCTGCAGCTGGGCGAAGAACTACTTCACCAGCTCCGTAAATACCTGTAATTTCATGTGGAAGTGTGTTTTTGTTGTTAACTAGTGGAACACGGATAACGTTTTTCTTTGCAGCTTCGATAGCCTTCTTAATTGCATCAGGAACTTCGTTAGCTTTTGCTAAACCGAAACCAACACGACCTTTTTTATCACCAACAACTACAAGAGCAGAGAAACGCATTTTGCGTCCACCCTTAACAGTCTTTGATACACGGTTGATTTCTACAACTCTTTCTTCAAATTCCTTTGGAGCTCTTTCGAACTTTCTTGGTTTTCTATTTTGATTGTTTTCCATAAGTCCTCCTAGAATTTTAAGCCTGCTTCACGAGCAGCTTCGGCTAAAGCCTTAACTCTTCCGTGATAGATGTAACCACCGCGGTCGAATACAACGTTTTCAATGTTTGCAGCTAATGCACGTTTTGCAAGTTCAGTACCTACAGTTTGTGCAGCTGTGATATTTCCACCATTTTCTAATTTTAATTCCACACTTGAACAAGATACTAATGTTTTGCCACATGTATCATCAATGATTTGACAATGAATGTGAGCGTTAGATCTGAACACGTTTAAACGTGGGCAAGTAGCAGTACCTGATACTTTTCTTCTTACACGAGCGTGTCTTCTTTGACGTTCAATATTTTTTGAAACTTTCTTTAACATATCTTACTTACTCCTTTCCCACTATTTACCTGCCGTCTTTCCTTCTTTACGACGGATATGTTCACCCTTATAATGAATACCTTTACCCTTATAAGGTTCTGGCTTACGGAAGTTACGGATGTTAGCAGCAGCTTCACCGACTAGTTGCTTATCGATACCAGAAACTTTAATTTCATTAGCCTTTGGTACTTCGATAGTAACACCTTCAGCAGCGTTGTATTCAATGGCGTGTGAATAACCAATATTTAATACTAATGTTTGGCCTGAAAGTGATGCACGGTAACCGATACCTTCAATGCCTAGTTCAATAACATAACCTTCAGATACACCAACGATCATATTATTGATTAAAGCTCTTGTTGTACCATGAAGTTGTTTTGTATGCTTTTCTTCGTTTGCACGAGTGCAAGTAATGGTGCCATTATCATTATTGATTGTGATTAATGGACTAAATTGACGTGTTAAAGTTCCCTTAGGACCTTTTACAGTCACCTCATTACCTTCAGAAACTGAAAATTCAACTCCTGAAGGAATGGTAATCGTTTTATTTCCGATACGTGACATTAATTTTCTCCTTCAATTAATTTGTTATTACCAAACGTAAGCAACTACTTCGCCGCCTACGTGTTGTTTACGAGCATCACGATCTGTCATTAAACCATGAGAAGTTGAAATGATCGCAATACCTAAACCATTAAGAACGCGAGGAACGTTATCGCCCTTTGCGTATACACGTAAACCTGGTTTAGAAATCTTCTTGATACCAGTGATTACTTTTTGATTATTTGGAGCATACTTAAGTGTAATTGTAATTACTTTTTCCTTAGCTGTTTCACCATCTACAGAGTAGTTAGTGATGTAACCTTCTTCTTTAAGGATACGAGCAATTTCAATTTTCATTTTACTTGCTGGAATAGTTACAGTTTCATGTCCGGCACCAAGACCGTTTCTGATTCTTGTAAGCATATCAGCAATTGGATCTGTCATATTCATCATTGCCTATTTCCCCCTTGATTACCAGCTTGCCTTCTTAACTCCAGGAATTTGACCCTTATAAGCTAATTCTCTGAAGCAGATACGGCATAATTTATATTTTCTTAAAACAGAATGTGGACGACCACAACGTTCGCATCTTGTGTATTCACGAGTTGAGAACTTTGCAGGACGTGCAGCTTTAATTTTCATAGATGTCTTTGCCATGTTGATCTCCCCTCTTATTTAGCGAACGGCATACCTAGTTCAGCTAGTAATGCGCGTGCTTCTTCATCTGTGTTTGCTGTAGTTACGATAACGATATCCATACCACGAACTTTTGTTACTTTATCATAAGAAATTTCAGGGAAAATGATTTGTTCCTTAATACCTAAAGTGTAGTTACCACGACCATCGAATGCTGATGTGCTTACACCTCTGAAGTCTCTTACGCGAGGTAAAGAAATATTTACTAATTTATCAAGGAAATCGTACATTCTTTCGCCTCTTAAGTCGACCTTACAACCAATTGGCATACCTTCACGTAATTTGAAGTTAGCGATTGATTTCTTAGCCTTAGTTACGATTGGCTTTTGACCAGCGATTGCTGTTAATTCAGCAACTGCTTCGTCTAATGCTTTAGGGTTGCTGATTGCATCACCAACACCTAAGTTGATTACGATCTTAACAAGCTTTGGAACTTGCATAGTTGAAGTGTAGTTAAACTTTTCAACTAAGTTCTTCTTGATTTCTGCATTGTATTTTTCTTGAAGGCGGTTCATTATTTCTTACCTCCCTTGATTGTTGTGCCGGATTTCTTGTAATAGCGAACCTTAGCACCCTTTTCTTCACGGAATCCTACACGTGAAGCTGTTTTTGCTTTAGCATCATAAGCCATTACATTTGAAACATGAATTGGCATTTCTTTTTCAACGATGCCACCATCAGGATTAGCTTGAGAAGGTTTTAAAGCTTTCTTAGCGATATTAACGCCTTCTACAACTACTTTTTCTTCCTTTGGTAACACTTGAATTACTTCGCCAACAGTTCCTTTGTAATGTCCTGTAATGACTTTAACTTTATCACCTTTTTTAATTTTCATCTAAAGTCACCCTCCTACTATAATACTTCTGGTGCTAAAGACAAGATTTTCATATAGTCTTTATCACGAAGTTCTCTAGCCACAGGACCGAAAATACGTGTTCCTTTTGGCGTTTTATCATCTTTAATAATTACGGCTGCATTATCATCGAATTTGATGTAAGAACCGTTTTCACGAGCAACACCATATTTAGTACGAACGATAACGGCTTTAACAACGTCACCCTTCTTTACTGAACCACCAGGTGCAGCTTCCTTAACTGAACAAACAACTACATCAGAGATGTTTGCACATTTTCTCTTAGATCCACCTAAACATCTAATTACTAATAATTCTTTAGCACCAGTGTTATCGGCAACCTTTAAGCGAGTTTCATTATGAATCATCTAAATTATCCTCCTATACTAAAGAATTACAGCCTTTTCAACGATCTTGATTAAACGGAAGTGTTTATCCTTTGATAAAGGACGAGTTTCCATAATTTCAACGATATCGCCTAGTTTAGCTTCATTGTTTTCATCATGAGCCTTGAACTTACGAGAGAATTTAACTCTTTTACCGTAAAGTGGATGACTCTTCTTTGTAGAAATTTCAACTACGATAGTTTTGTCCATCTTGTCAGAAACAACTTTACCACGTAGTACGCGTCTTTTATTTTCTCTTTCCATTGACTAGTCCTCCTTTTCAGCTCTTTCTGTTAATACTGTCTTGATACGTGCAATTGATTTCTTTAATTCACGAATGCGCATTGAGTTGTCAATTTGACCGGTAGCTTTTTGGAAACGTAAATCAAATAATTCTTTTTTGAACTCTTCAATTGCAGCTAAAAGTTCTTCGTTTGACTTTTCTCTAATTTCTTTAATGTTCATTATAATACAGTCTCACCTTTCTTGATAAATTTACATTTAACAGGTAACTTGTGAGATGCAAGTCTGAATGCTTCACGAGCGATTTCTTCTGAAACGCCACCGATTTCAAACATTACACGTCCTTTTTGTACAACTGCTACCCAACCTTCAGGAGCACCTTTACCTGAACCCATACGTACTTCTAATGGTTTTTTAGTAATTGCTAAATGTGGGAATATTTTAATCCAAACATTACCACCACGGTTCATATATCTAGTCATAGCGATACGAGCTGCTTCGATTTGACGGTTTGATACATAAGCACCGCTCATAGCAACTAAACCGTATTCACCGAATGTTACATCGCGGCCAGCTTTAGACTTACCTTCGTAGCTAAGTCTATGTGGACGACGGTATTTAGTTCTTTTAGGCATTAACATAATTAATTACCTCCCTTTTCACTTGCAACTGGTGTAGCTGCAGGCTTAGCAGCTTTTTCGTTTCCACGACCGTTGCGGTTGTTGTTACGATTGTTGCGACGACGGTTGTTAGGGTTGAACTTTGGCTTTTCAGGTTCTTTAACCATTTCACCAGGAATTACTTCACCACGGCAGATCCAAACTTTAACACCTAATTTACCGTAAGCAGTCATAGCTTCTTCCCAAGCATAGTCGATATCTGAACGAAGAGTATGTAGAGGTGTTACACCTTCTGAATAACCTTCTGAACGAGCGATATCAGCGCCGCCTAGACGACCAGAAACAACTGTCTTGATACCTTTTGCTCCAGCTCTCATTGTTGATTGAATAGCTTTCTTTTGAGCAGTACGGAATGATTGACGATCTTCTAACATCTTAGCAATCTTCATTGCTACTAAACGAGCATCTAAATCTGGGTTAGCAACTTCAACGATGTTGATGACAATTGTCTTACCAGTTAGTTTTGTTAAGCTCTTCTTTAGGGCTTCAATCTTAGCGCCGTCTTGTCCTACGAAATTACCAGGACGAGCTGTTCTAATGATTACGTTAACGTAGTTCTTAGAACGTTCAATTTCAACTCTTGAAATCATGCAGTCTCTAGCATCTTTTTCAATTAGTTGACGGATCTTGATATCTTCTTGTAAAAGAGTACCGTAATCCTTTGAAGCGTACCAACGTGATTCCCAATCACGAATGACGCCAACTCTTAATCCAATTGGATTTACTTTTTGACCCATTGATTGACCCCCTATCTTTCTTCTACCACTACAGTAATGTGGCTAGTTCTCTTAAGGATTGGAGCAGCTTGACCTTTAGCTCTTGGTCTAAAGCGCTTCATTGTAATGCCTTCGTTTGCATAGCAAGCTTTGACATATAATTTTTCAGCATCTAATTGGTTATTGTGTGTTGCATTAGCCATTGCTGATTTAAGTACTTTTGAAACCACTTCAGCAGCGTGATTAGGTGTGAACTTAAGAATTGCAAGAGCTTCTTCAGCATTCTTACCACGGATTAAGTCTAAAACTAATCTTGCTTTACGAGGAGTGATTCTGACAGTCTTTGCTGTAGCTTTAACTTCCATCTTTATTCCCTCCTACGCTTTCTTGTCACTACCGTGACCACCGAATTTTCTTGTTGGTACGAATTCACCTAATTTGTGACCAACCATGTCTTCTGTAACGAAAACAGGCACATGTTCCTTGCCGTTGTAAACAGCGAATGTGTGTTCAACGAAATCAGGGAAGATTGTTGATCTACGTGACCAAGTTTTGATAACTTCTTTTTTATTAGATTCATTTAGCGCAACAACTTTTTTCATTAAGTGTTCATCGCAGAATGGACCTTTTTTCAAACTTCTACTCATTTACTTTCCTTCCCTTCCTATTTATCGTTTCTTCTTCTTACGATTAAATCGTTAGATTTCTTTTTAGTATTACGAGTCTTAACACCCATAGCTTTCTTGCCCCAAGGTGTCATTGGAGATTTACGACCGATTGGACAACGTCCTTCACCACCACCATGAGGGTGATCGCAAGGGTTCATTACAGAACCACGAACTGTTGGACGAATACCCATCCATCTGCTACGACCAGCTTTACCTAAGTTAATTAATGAGTAATCACCATTACCTACTGAACCAATAGTTGCACGGCAGTTACCTAATACCTTACGTACTTCACCAGAAGCAAGACGGATTGTTACGTATTTTTCTTCAATACCTAAGATTTGAGCGTAAACACCAGCAGCACGTGCTAATTGTCCACCCTTACCAGGTTTTAATTCAATATTGTGGATGATAGTACCTTCAGGCATATTTCTCATTTCTAGAGAGTTACCAACGATGATATCTACTTTAGTACCTGAAATTACTTTTGATCCTACTTCTAAGCCCTTAGGAGCCAAGATGTAACGTTTTTCACCATCAACATAGTTTAATAATGCGATGTTAGCGTTACGGTTTGGATCGTATTCGATTGCAGCAACTGTTGCTGGAATATTGTCTTTGTTACGTTTGAAATCGATCACACGGTAAAGTTGTTTATGACCACCACCGTGATGTCTTGTAGTAATACGTCCTGTGTTGTTACGACCGCCTGACTTTGAGAAAGACTTAGTTAAGCTCTTTTCAGGGCTTGTCTTAGTTACTTCTTCAAAAGTAAGACCAGTCATACCACGTCTACCAGGAGTCGTTGGCTTATACTTTTTGATTGCCATTACTTTATTTTCCTCCTATGCATGTTATCCGGAAATAGCATTGTTCTTCCGATAATTTATAATTGACTATTTGTCTTCTAAGATTGTGATGTGGCTTCCTTCAGCTAATTTTACGTATGCTTTTCTGATAGCCTTTGTAGTACCAACATAGCGGCCTACACGTTTTGTCTTAGGTTTTGTGTTGACAACGTTAACTTTTTCAACTTTTACATTGAAGATAGCTTCGATAGCTTGGCGAATGTTAACTTTGTTAGCACCTTTACTTACTTCGAACACAACTGTGTTGTGTGCATCTTGAGCACTGATTGTTTTTTCAGTTACAAGAGGGCGTACAATAATGTCTCTATAATTAGTCATTGTTAAATACCTCCTCAACGCGCTTAGCAGCAGCCTTAGTCATTACTAACTTAGTTGCGTCTAATACGTCAAATACGTTTACACCGTCAGCAGTAATCATAGCTGCATTAGGAAGGTTACGTAATGACATGTATGCATTTACGAAGTCTTCGTCGTTATCAACTACGAATAATACTTTACGATCTAATTTGAATGCTTCCATAACTTTAACGAATTCTTTAGTCTTAACTGATTCCATTGCTACAGAATCTAATACGATTAAGTTTTCGCTTTGAGCTTTAGTTGAGATAGCACCTCTAAGTGCAAGTCTTCTAACTTTACGGTTTAATTTGAAACCGTAAGTTCTAGGTGTAGGTCCGAATGCGATACCACCGCCACGATATTGAGTAGCACGGATAGAACCTTGACGAGCATTACCTGTTCCTTTTTGACGGTAAGGTTTCTTACCACCACCTGATACTTCGCTACGAGTCTTAGTATCATGTGTTCCTTGACGCCATGAAGCTCTTTGTTGAAGAACTACATCAAAGATTGCTTGATTGTTAACTTCGATATTGAAGACGCTATCTGCTAATTCAATATCTCCAACTTTGTTTGCTGTTAAATCAAATACATCAAATTTAGCCATTATGATTACGCCTCCTTATCATTTAATAGAACTTTAGGTTCTACGTGTTTCACACTCTTAACAGTTGTTTTAACCATTACAAGACCTCTCTTTGGCCCTGGAACGTTACCTTTTACTAACATGTAATTCTTATCAGCATCAACCTTGATAACTTCTAAGTTTTGGTTAGTTGTGCGGTAAACACCTTCATGCCCTGGCATTGGGCAACCTTTTTCGATACGAGCATTGTTTAGACCAGTAGTAGCTAATGATCCAACGTGACGGATGTTCTTAGAACCACCGTGTGTCTTAGGTCCTTGATGTGCGTTGTTACGTACAATAGTACCTTCGTATCCTTTACCTTTTGAAGTACCAGTTACATCAACGATGTCACCAGCGGAAAAGATATCTACTTTAACTTCTGATCCTACTTCTAAGTTCATCATTTCTTCGTAAGCGAATTCACGGATGAATTTCTTAGCAGTAGTATTTGCCTTTTTGGCATGTCCAAGTTGCGCTTTAGTAGCTCTTGATTCTTTAACATCTTCAAGACCTAATTGAATAGCATTGTAGCCATCAGTTTCAGCAACTTTCTTTTGCATAACTACGTTTGGTTCACATTCGATAACTGTTACTGGAATTAAGTTCCCTTCAGCTGTGAACACTTGAGTCATACCTAATTTTCTACCAAGTATTCCTTTCATAATGTCACCTTTCTATTTCTTATAACTTGATTTCGATATCAACACCACTAGGTAATTCAAGACGTGATAATGCGTCGATTGTCTTAGCACTAGGGCCGATGATGTCGATTAAACGCTTGTGCGTTCTGATTTCGAATTGTTCACGAGAATCTTTGTTTACGTGAACAGAACGAAGGATGGTAACGACCTGCTTCTCTGTTGGAAGAGGTACTGGTCCAACGACCTTACTTACTCCGCTTTCGATTGCAGCCTTAACGATTTTTTCAGTTGCAACGTCAAGTGAGCGATGTTCGTAAGCCTTTAATTTAATTCTTACGTTATTTTTAGCCATGAAATTTTCCTCCTTTATTTCATCAACTGAACTTAACTTTAGCCCAGTTACTTGCTCCAAGTGAGTTCCCTGGTTTTCACGTCGGTACACGGATGTCGGCGTGCCAGCAATCTCCCATATCCTCGCAAGTGCTCATATAATATACAATAATCATTCGTTCAATGCAATAGTTTTTTTAAATTAAAATACGATAAAAAGCCTTATTTATGGGTTATTTTCAACATTGTCCGTACAACCGGAGTTGGTGTTTCATAAAAATATTAAAAAACACCGCTTTTTTGATTAAAAAACACTGATTTTCATCAAATTTTTCCCTTTTAATTGCCTCGGAAATTAGAATATCTTACTTGAAATTTACATTCTTTTGACAATTAAAAGCCCTTATATTCACTTTAATGGTCTATAATTGATTTAAAGATAAAAGGAGATATTATGCCTTCGACATATGCACATTATCACTTCGGTGATTTAGCTTATTTGGGATTAAGTGATAATCTCAAGGCCACGATCATTAAATATCGTGATTTATTCAATATTGGTGTTCATGGACCTGATATTCTTTTCTATACTGAACCTTATCATAAGTGTCCAATTAGTAAACGTGGATTTGATATGCATGGTGAACCAGCTTCCGATTTCTTCAAAGCTGCTAAAGTTCACTATCAAAATCGCGCTAATAATAAGGAAGCTATGCAAGCCTACTTACTTGGTTTCTTAACGCACTTTTGTTTAGATACGACAGATCATCCTTATATTGAAGCGAAAATTCATGCCTCAAACGTATCGCACACACTAATTGAGGTTGAATATGATCGACATTTACTTGTTCAAGATGGTTACGAAGATCCATTAAAAAGAGATCTTGTTCAACACATCAAACCAACAATTTTTAATGCAGATATCATTCAAACTTTCTTTCCAGAATTTACTATCAAAGATATTGAATCGACACTTAAACAAATGGTCTTCTACATCCACTTATTAAGTATGAAAGACGGCTTAAAACGTAAATCATTATTTAAAGTTATGAAATTAGTTGGGGTTTATGATTCACTTCATGAACAGTTTATGAATCGCAAACCCGCTGAAGCTTGTGCCGATTCAAATTTAAGACTCGATAAACTTCAAAATCATGCTTATCAACTATTTATCGAATTAGCTCCAAATCTAATTAATTATCTAGAAGATAAAGAAGAACTTGATGAACGTTTCAACCAAACTTTTGATCAAGGTTCTGATTGGGAGTCAATTGTTGTATTACCACTTGCAAAGGAAGAAAATTATGAAATTTAAAATGAATGCCCTCGAAAAGAAATGGGTATTGTACGATGTTGCAAACTCAGCCTTTACATTGCTTGTTGCAACAATCATGCCAATTTACGCTAATGCTCTAGCTACTGCTGAAGGTTTAAGCCAAGTTGACTATCTTGCCACTTGGGGCTATGCCACATCAATCGCAACATTGATTGTAGCTTTTGCAGCGCCAATCCTTGGCACACTATCCGATAATAAAGGCCGAAAGAAAATCTTTTTCATGGTTGCAGTCTTGATTGGTTGTCTTGGATGTATATCCTTAAGCATCATTGATGGTTGGATTTGGTTCTTAGGATTATATGTCCTAACAAAAACTGGTTATTCATTAAGTTTGGTCTTCTATGATTCGATGTTGCCTGATGTTACAAGCGATGAACGTATGGATATGGTCTCATCTCAAGGCTATGCCTGGGGTTATATCGGTTCTTGTATTCCATTCTTATTATGTCTTGTCTTTGTATTAGGATATGATTATATTGGCATTACCATGCAAACAGCCATTATCATTTCCTTTAGTTTGATTAGTCTTTGGTGGTTCCTATTAACACTTCCGTTATTTAGAAGTTATAAACAAATCCACTATGCTGAAATTAAAGAAAATAATCCGATTGGTTCTGCTTGGATACGTTTAAGCCATATCTTTGCCGAATTAAAAGAAAACAAAAAGGCTTTCTTATTCTTAATCGCCTTCTTCTTCTATATTGATGGCGTTTACACAATTATTGATATGGCAACAGCTTATGGTTCTGCTTTGGGCTTCGGTTCAGAAAGTTTATTACTTGCACTATTATTAACACAAGTTGTCGCTTTCCCAGCTGCCATCTTCTTCGGCCATCTATCTAAGAAATATCCAAGCAGCAAGTTGATCTTAATCACAATCCTAGCTTACTTCGGTATTGCGGTTTATGCTATTTTCTTAAAAGAAGCATATCAATTCTGGATTCTTGCTTTCTGTGTTGGTTTATTCCAAGGTGCCATTCAATCATTATCACGTTCATATTTTGCAAAACTCATCCCTTATGAAAAATCAGGCGAATACTTTGGTTTATATGATATTTGTGGTAAAGGTGCAGCTTTTATGGGTACCTTTGTTGTATCGTTTGTTTCCCAACAAACCGGTAATATGAATCTTGGCGTTGGTTGTGTTGCTTTCATGTTTGTGATTGGATTATACTTCTTCATGAAATCTAGCCAAATCAAAAATAACTAATTTATAAACAATTAATGGTCCTCATCATGAGGACCATTTTTAATAATAGATTTCTTTTAAATATAAACCACTAGGATCAATGTTGTTACGACGTTCATCTTTACATGGATTGCTGAACATACGTTCAAGATCCACCATCTTCTTTTGGCCACGACCTAAATCAACAAGTGTGCCAATAATAATACGAACCATGTTTCTTAAGAAACCATCACCGACAATCTCAAACCTTAGCAAGTCGCCCTCTTCAAATAATTCGAAACGATAAATGGTACGCACTTGATTAGGATATAAATCTAAGGGTGATGTATTAAAGGAACGAAAGTCATGTTCTCCAAGAAACATTGGCATTGCTTTGCGAATAATATCTAAATCTAATTTAAATGGACATTGATAAGCAAAACCATCATAGAAAACATTGTATTCACCAGTATTAATTAAATAGATATATTGTTTGGCTTTCACGTTATAACGAGAATGAAAATCATCCGATACATATTCAATCGCATTGACATGAATATCTTTAGGCAATAAACAGTTAATACTATGTTTTAAACGATAAATCGCAATCTCTTTTTCGCTATCAAAATGAAAAACTTGTCCCATTGCATGAACACCGGCATCAGTTCTTGAAGCCATAGTAATCTTAATCGGTTCTTGAAAGATAATCGATAATTTCGCTTCTACCACATCTTGAATTGCCACAGCATTAACTTGGCTTTGAAAGCCTGCGTAATTTGTGCCCTTATAAGTTAAAATGCATTTATATCTCATAATACGAATGCCATCACAATCATCATCGCTAAAATGCTAACCGAACCAAAAATTAGAACGTAATCACGAGTAACATATTTGAGTTGTTTGTAACGCGTACGTTTTGCACTAGGCACATACCCCCTCGCCTCCATCGCATTAGCTAATTCATCAGCTCTTTGGAAAGCCACTGAGAATAAAGGCACAATCAATGATACGATTGCCGAAATCTTTTCTTTTAACTTACCTTCTTCAAAGTCAACACCGCGTGATTTTTGTGAATTCATAATTCGCATAGTTTCCTCAATGATTGTTGGGATGAATCTTAACGCAATTGAAATCATCATTGCAATCTCATGCGCTGGTACATGGAATCTTTTTAACGGTGTTAATAAATATTCAATCCCCAAAGTTAAATCCAGTGGTTTCGTAGTAACTGTAAGTACTGTCGTAATCATAACCATTAAAGCAAGACGTACTACGATATATAAAGTTTGAAGAATTGCTCCACTATAGATTTGAATAAAACCTAAATCTATCAACATTAAACCTTCTTTAATACTTAAGATATTCACAACGAGTAAGAAACACATCATGAAAATCATTGGTTTGAAGGCATTAATAATAAATTTAAAATTAAGTTTTGCCATTTTGACAACGATGATTAAGATAGTTGCAATAATTGCATAGCCTAACCAACCAGCGGGCATAAATACAGCAATTAGCATCACAATCATCGCAATAATCTTGGCCCGTGGATCCATCTTATGAATCGGTGAATCAAGTGGTAGATATTTGCCAAAGACTAATTTATTCATCTTTTACCTCCCACAAGTGCCTTAACAACACTTTTGATATCTCTTAAATCTCCACCAAGTTTAAAGCCTTTCGCGTTAAGCATTTCTTTTAATTCCACAATTTGTGGTTTAATCAAATGATATTCATCTAATAATTTATAATTATCAAATAGTTCTTTAACGCTTGTGTGTAACTTAACTTGACCCTTACTTAAAAGTACAACATCATCAGCGTAGTTATAAACGATTTCATTATCATGGGTAACTAGAATAATTGTTTTATGGAACTTCTTATTTAAGGCATTAAAAAGATTAATCATTTCAGCTGCACCCTTAGGGTCAAGACCAGCTGTTGGTTCATCTAAGACAATGATTTCAGGTTCCATTGCTAAAATACCCGCAATCGCAACGCGACGCTTTTGACCACCTGATAAATCTAGAGGACTGCGTTCGAAGAAAGATTGATCTAAACCGGCCATCTTTAAAGCTGCCGCGGCTTTCCCCATTGCCGTTTGTTCATCATCGCCAAAGTTCTTAGGGCCAAACGCAACGTCTTTAATTACTGTTTCTTCGAATAATTGATATTCGCTAAATTGGAAGACAAGTCCAACTTTTCGACGTAGTTGTTTTAAGCCAGGTGTCTTTGTACCAGCTACAATATGATAGTCAGCAATCTCCAAAGTTCCTTTGTTTGGCAACAATAAGGCATTTAAATGTTGCACAAGTGTTGATTTACCCGAACCAGTTTCTCCGATAATTGCTGTAATCTTATTCATCGCAATATCAAGATTAATGTTCTTTAAGGCTTGATAGGCATAGGGCATATCAGCTGAATAGACATAATTTATTTCTTTAAATGTAATTGGCATATAGCTTCAACCAACCCTTCCATATCTTTAAAATCATCGACTTTGTAACCATAATGTTTAAATTCTTCGGCTACTTTATAAGTAAACGGAATATCTAATCCAATCTTTAAGAATTCTTGTTTATGTTTAAATAATTCCGTTGGTTTCCCATCCATATAGATTGAACCTTGATTCATGACAATCATATAATCACTATTTAAGGCTTCTTCAATATCATGTGTAATTGAAATAATTGTAATCTCTTCATTTTGATGAAGTTTTTGAATTACTTCTTTAATTTCAGCTTTGCCTTTAGGATCTAACATACTAGTTGCCTCATCAAAGATAATGATTTCAGGATTCATTGCTAAAATACCCGCAATCGCCACTCTTTGTTTCTGACCTCCAGATAAATTCGTTGGTTCACTATCAAGATAATCTTGCATGCCCACAATTTCCGCAAAATGATTAATAATACCATCCATTTTCTCACTAGGTACTTGATAATTTTCTAATCCAAAAGCCATATCGTCACGAACTGTTGAACCAATAAATTGATTGTCAGGATTTTGGAAAACAATCCCCAGTTTAAAACGAATATCACCAATATTTTCTTCATTTAAGGTTTGACCATCAATGATGATTTCTCCCTCTTTTAAAGGTAATAGGCCTGCTAACAATTTCGCAAGTGTACTTTTGCCCGAACCATTATGACCAACAATTGTCACATAGGAACCTTTTTGAATATTAAAAGAGACATGTTTAATTGCTTCAACATGTTCATCATAACTGAAAGAGATATCTTTAACTTCAACTACATTCATGAGTGAACCTCCACAAAATAAAGAAGGTTTGCACCTTCTTAGGAACCGAAATACATTCAGTTTTAGTACGTAAATATACTATCATTAATTGTTTACAACGTAAATAAATAATAAAACTCAGGCGTACCTGAGTTAAAGATTATAGTCCAAATAAGATAACTGCAACATTAAAGTAAATTAAGATTGAGCAGCAATCGGCAATTGTTGTGATTAATGGTGAAGCCATAATCGCTGGATCGATATTTAATTTTTCAGCAATCATTGGCAAGATGCAACCAAGTGATTTAGCTAACATAACTGTAAAGATTAATGTCACACCAATTAAAATAGCAAGCAATGGATTATGATATTGAATCATGATACGTGCACCATTGACAATCGCTAGAATAATACCAACAAGTATCGCAATTCTGATTTCCTTAAACCATACTTTTGCCACATCTTTAAGTTCAATTTCTTTAGTAGCTAGACCACGAATAATCATTGTGGAAGACTGAGAACCACAGTTACCACCCGTATCCATCAACATCGGAATAAAACTAACTAAGATTGGTAATGATGCAAAAGCATCTTGATAATGTGTAATAATCATACCTGTTACAGTAGATGACAACATTAACACTAATAACCACACAATACGATTCTTTGTATGTTCAAAAACTGAAGTCTTGAAATATGAATCTTCACTTGGCGACATAGCGGCCATGATTTCGAAGTCTTCTTCACTTTCTTCGCTCATGACATCCATGGCATCATCGACTGTAATAATACCAACTAAGCGATCCTCAGTATCAACAACCGGCATCGCTAAGAAGTCGTATTTATCAAATGCATATACAACATCTTCTCGATCATCCGATGTTTTAACTTTAATAACTTGATCTTCCATAAAATCTTTAATCATGGTTGATTTATCGTGGAAAATCATATCTTTAACAGTAGTTACACCGACAAGTTTTCTTTTTTCATCTACAACATAGCATGTATAAATTGTTTCTTTTTTACTACCAATCTCACGAATACGATCAAAAGCTTCACTAACAGTCATATTAACTGTTAAATCCACGAATTCTGTAGTCATGATACTACCAGCAGAGTCTTCCGGATATTTTAATACTTCATTAATGACTTTGCGTTTTGATGCATCTGTATTCTTTAAAATCTTCTTAACTAAATTTGCAGGCAACTCACTGATTAGGTCGACGGCATCATCAACGAATAATTGTTTGGTAATTTCTTGAATTTCTTCATTCGTTAAAGCTGAAATTAAACGTTCTTGCGTATCATTTTCCATACGTGAAAAAACGTCTGCTGCAATATCCTTGTCTAGCAATCTAAAGATAATCGCTACATCTTCCTTTGACAATTCATCTAGAATTTCTGAGATATCAGCTTCATTTAAGTCATTAACGACTAATTTTAGTTGATGATATTGTTTATTATTAATTAATTCAATAATTTTGTCTAACATGATTTACTCCTTCTCTATTTTTTTAAATATCAAAGGCATAACACGTTCTCGGGTAGTACGAATATTATGCCTATCTATAATACTCGGACCAGGCTGTAAACTATTCACACTACCACCTCCCCTATTTAACATCCTTTATAATTATAGACCAATTGCCTTCCTTTTGTGGCATTTTTTCGTTACAATTTGATTATGTTAGATATTAAATTATTAATCTTTGATATTGATGGGACTCTCATCAAAAATAAGTCAGAATATATCGATGAAGCCACCATTAAAGCTTTAAAGGAAGCTTCCAAAAATGGCTATAAAGAAATCATCGCGACCGGTCGATGCAGTTACTTTATTCCAAATATCATCAAAAATAATTTTGATAATGCGGATTACTATATCACCATTAATGGTGCCCTTATCACTAATGGCAAGATGGAAACACTAGTTAAACATCCAATTAATCTTGATCAATTCAATAAAGCTTTAGAATTAGCTGATAAGTATGATGTAGCTCTTGCTTATAAATTCGAAGATGCCGTTGTCATTTATCGTTCTTATAAAGAATTTATCGAAATCTATACTCATGGTGTTGAACATCCTAGCATCTTAATTGATAATACACAAAATCGCGATTATCATTTGTCGCATGGTATGCCGATGGGGATTTTCATTATTGGTGAAGACGATATATTAAAAGCGATGTCGCAAGAATGCAATAACGTGAACTGGGTTTATGCCTATGCTCGCGCTATGGAAGCCTTTGACTTTGGTGTATCTAAAGCTGAAGCTATTAAATCATTATTACAAACATTAAATTTAAATCCTTCAAACATTATGACTTTCGGTGATGGTGAAAATGACATTGAAATGTTAGAACTAGCTGGAATCGGAGTGGCAATGGGCAATGCACAAGATTATGTCAAAACTCACGCTGATTTTGTGACTCTTGATTGTGATAAAGGTGGTATCTCATATGCCCTTAAACATTTTAAAATTATTGACTAAAAAACGTTCCCGAAAAGGGAACGTTTATTTTATGTATATTGATTATGGATTAAAGAACTTCTTTAACTCTTTGATAAACTGATTCAGCATTTAAACCATATTTATCTAGAACAGCGTGCATACTGCCACTTTCACCAAATGTATCATTGACACCATATGGGAATAGACGTGTGCAATTCTCTTGGACAAGAACTTCAGCTAATGCACTATATAAACCACCGATAACATTGTGTTCTTCAAGCGCGAAACAAATATCATGTTCCTTAGCTAAAGCCTTAACGCCTTCAACATCTAATGGTTTTAAGCATGATACGTTAACAACAGTAATATCTAAGCCTTCAGCTTTGAACATGTCTTTAACTTTTAAAGCTTCTTGAACCATTAAACCAGTTGCGAATAAGCAAACTTTTGTACCTTTGTTTAAAACACGAACTTTACCAATTTCAAATGTTGAGTTTTCATCAAAGACATCTTCAACTTTTCCACGGCCCATGCGTACGTAACATGGTCCTTCAATTGATGCAACGTGGCGAATAATCGCTTTTGTTTCATAATAATCACAAGGACTATAAACTTGCATATTAGGAAGTGAACGCATAATTGCAAGATCTTCAATAGCTTGGTGAGATGCACCATCTTCGCCAACACTTAAACCAGCGTGAGTCGCACAAACTTTAACATCTAATCGTGGATAGCAAATTGAGTTACGGATAATTTCAAAAGCACGGCCTGCCGCAAACACAGCAAATGAAGAAGCAAAGACCTTCTTACCACTAGCTGCTAGACCTGCTGCCATACCCATCATATTGCATTCAGCAATACCGGCATTAAAGTGACGTTCAGGAGCTACTTTCTTCAATAAAGCTGTTTTTGTAGAACCAGATAAGTCTGCATCTAATGCTACAACATTCGGATTTTCTTGAGCTAATTCAGCTAATGCTTCACCATAAGCAACACGAGTTTCATGTAACATTATAGAGCCTCCTTAATCTTAGCTAATTCTTCTTTAGCAAGTTTGTATTCTTCTTCTTTTGGTGCTACACCATGCCATTTATAGTTATCTTCCATGAAAGATACACCCTTACCCTTAACAGTGTGGGCAATGATAGCAGTTGGTTGACCACTTGTATGTTTAAATTCTTCAAATGCTTTGGCAATTGATTCGAAATCATGACCATCACATTCAACCGTCTTTAGACCGAATGCTTCGAACTTGTCTTTATGAGGTCCTGGATTCATGACATCTTCAATACGTCCATCAATTTGTAAATGGTTAAGATCAAGAATAACGCATAAGTTATCTAGATGATAATGAGCCGCAGCCATTAACGCTTCCCAAACAAGACCTTCTTGGCTTTCACCATCACCAATTAAGGCAAAGACACGTTTATCACTACCATCAAGTTTATTAGCTAAGGCCATACCAACAGCCGCACTAATACCTTGGCCTAAAGATCCAGTTGACATATCAACACCAGCTACATAGTTCATATTAGGATGACCTTGTAGATTTGAATTAATACGTCTGAAAGATTTTAAATCTTCACCTAGTAAGTTACGTTCGTGTAAAGTTGCGTATAATGCAGGGCTTGCATGTCCTTTAGATAAGACAAAACGATCACGATTAGTTGAGTTAAGGTTATCTTCATTGATATCCATGACTTCAAAGTATAGATAAGTTAATACATCAGTTGCAGATAAAGAACCCCCGATATGACCGCTTTGAGCATTGTAGACCATATCAATAATATTCTCACGAATATTACATGCATGTCTCTTAAGTTCAATTAATTCCATATAATCTCCTTTATTTCACTAATATTCTAACATACTCGTTTTAATATTTGAGTACTAAAAAACTCAGTTTTCACTGAGTTTATTTTTCGAACGCAATGATAATGCCGCCTTTTTCAGCATAGAAACTGCATAAGCCACCACATGAGCCCACTTTAACTATCGCTTCTGGGAAAGTGCCATGAATCTTATTAACCATTTCCTCGGCTGCATTTTCATTAAAACATGTATCAATATAAACACGACCACCTTTATAGCCAAGTGCTTGCATATCTTCAAACATTTTATTTAATGCACGTTTTTCGCCTTTAATTTTAAATTTGGCTTGGATAGCACCACCATCAGAACCACCAATAATTCTAATACCCAATAGTCCGGCCCCACTTGCAACAATTTTCGATACACGGCCATTATTTGCAAGATTATTAAGTGATTCTAACGAATAAAGAATGTCGGTTTGGCCTTTATAATTTTCAACAGTTGCAACTGTATCTTCAAAACTCATACCACTTTCAACACATTCTTTAATTTTATCAACCATCATCTTCATGGTTGGACCTGTTGATAATGTATCAAACATATATGCTTTACGATCAGGATGGGCATCTAAATATTGTTCAACAGCTAAACGACCGGCATTATAACTACCAGATAGTTTCGAAGAGATTGCGAGCGCAAAGACATTTTCGCTCTCCCCAAATGCTTCTAAATATTCGGCCACATTCGGACACGATGTTTTTGATTTTCCTTTGTAAGAGGCCATATATTCAGCCATCTTACGTACATCAAGATTAATGTCATCTTCAAATTCACATTCATCAGTCATGATTTTCAAAGGAACTGAAATAATTCCTTCTTCATGTACAAGATTTGCAGATGAATCGACTACAATTCGATATTCCATCATTTACCTTGCCTTTCTATCCCCTAATCATTATAAACCAAATTAATTTAAAAAAGGAGATTATTAATCTCCTTCATATTTTCTATAGATTAACAAGCACGCCGTCTTTTAGAATTAGTCTTTGGTCAGACATTACAGAAACTAAATCTGAGTGTGTAACGACAATAACTGTCT